>PLWR01000019.1 GCA_003165615.1 Acidobacteriota bacterium
TAGCCCGGATATCTCACGAAACATTACAAAAGGCTGTCCGTTTCTGGCATAAGTATTTTTGCGAAAAAGACTTCTGCCGAAGAAGGAGGACAGCCTTTTGCCTACACAGTGTAACCAAGAATTTCTGAAATTTCATCCCCTGGACAAGCGGGAAGTGCGGGGCGAGTTTGACGGCGGCGCGATCACCAGTGACGCGGGTGGGTTGCGGCTGCGCGAAGTGGAGAAGCGGACGGGGATCATCGCCCAGTTTGCGGCCTGCTTTCGGGACCATCGGCAGGCGGGGCGTATCGAGCACCGGGTGGAGGAGTTGGTGGCGCAGCGGGTGTATGGGCTGGCCTTGGGGTATGAGGATTTGAATGACCACGACGAGTTGCGGCGCGATCCGCTGCTGGGGGTGCTGGCGGGGAAGGCGGACCCGACGGGCGAGAGTCGGGCGCGCCCACGCGATCAGGGCAAGGCGCTGGCGGGGAAGAGCACGCTGAACCGGCTGGAGTTGACGGGGAAGGAAGTGAAGGAGGGAGAGCGCTACAAAAAGATCAGGCTGGACTTTGCCGCGGTGGAGCAGTTGTTGGGGGAGCTTTTTCTCCAGGCCCACCGCGCGCCGCCGAAGCAGATCATCCTGGATCTGGACAGCACGGACGATCCGCTGCACGGGAATCAAGAAGGTCGGTTCTTTCACGGCTATTATGGGTGCTACTGTTATCTACCCGTTGTACATCTTCTGTGGGGAACACCTGCTGTGCGCGCGGTTGCGCACGGCGGATGGCGATGGGGCGGCGGGAAGCGTGGAGGAACTCGCCCGCTCTGGTGCAAGCAACTGCGGCAGGCGTGGTCCGCAGGTGCGGATCATCGTGCGCGGTGATTCCGGTTTCTGCCGGGAAGAGCTGATGGCGTGGTGCGAGGCGAACCAGGTGGATTACGTCCTGGGGTTGGCGAAGAATGATCGCTTGCGGGCGGAGATCGCGACGGAGCTGGCGCAGGCGGCTGAGCAACACCAACAAAGCGGCCGGGCGGCGCGGGTCTTCAAGGAATTCACCTATCAAACGCGGGAGAGCTGGTCGCGAGCGCGGCGCGTGGTGGCCAAGGCGGAGCATCTGGAGAAAGGTGCCAACCCGCGCTTTGTGGTGACCTCGTTGCCGAGCTCGGAGTGGGCGGCACAGGCGTTGTACGAGGAGTTGTACTGCGCCCGAGGCGAGATGGAAAACCGCATCAAAGAACAATTGATGCTGTTCTCCGACCGCACCAGCACGGCCTATCTGCGCAGCAATCAAATCCGCTTGTACTTCTCTTCCCTGGCTTACGTGCTGATGCAGGCGCTGCGGCGACTGGGACTACAAGGAACCGAGATGGCCCAGGCGCAGTGCACGACGGTGCGGCTGAAGCTGCTGAAGATCGGGGCGCTGATTCGGATCACGGTGCGGAAAGTGTGGGTGTCGATGGCCGAAGGCTATCCTTACGCGGAACGGTTTCGGCAGGTCTATGCCCAGCTCCAGGCGGTGCCGTTGCGGGCCTGAAACAGGGGCCTTGTTCAGAAAGATATCCACAGGAGGAAGTGCGCCTATTTCGACCCGTAAACCCTTGCCGCTCAATGGCCCGTCCCGGCTTTTCCACCCCCTTGTCAGATCCCGACACGGTACACCCTAAAATCCCCATCAGCCGCCAAAATCATGGCCCCGAATCGACCCGCGAAAGTCTTGGTGAGATAAGCGGGCTAGGCCATCCGGGCTACCCGCTTTTCCCCCCTTCGGACCTTGCCTGCTTTTTGTCACTGGCCACTGCTCTTGCATCTCACCCAAGTCCCATCGGGAAATCGCCGACACCAAAGAACATGGGGCTGCGCCAGCCGGCCCGCAGTTGCCGGGAATAGCCGTTCTTAGCCCGCATTTCTCACCCCGCGGGGGCGGATTGGGGGTCTGCCCGGAGGGCGGGGCTTCACAGGCTGCGGAAAAAGGCGCCTGTCATGCTGAGAGGTTGTGACTTTTTTAAATTCGCGCGCATGCCAGGATTGAAAAAAAAAGACTTAAGATCCACAAAAAGACCTAAAAAACAAAAAAATCACAAGCTCTGAGCGCAGCGAAGCATCGGCAGTATCTCCTTGAACAAACCAATGCAGATCCTTCGCGAAGTTTACCCTGAGCGGCAGAGCGAGATTCTTCGCTGCGCTCAGAATGACAGCGAACAGGCTCAGAATGACAGCATTGGAGCGTTTTTCCGCAGCCTGCAAAGCCCCGCCCTTCCCAACCCATGGTGAGAAATGCGGGCTAGTGTCATTTGGAATGGGATCGCCTCTGAGACCGTGGTCATTCCCGCGAAGGCGGGAATCCAGTCCGTCGGTGGCGCATTTGCAATGGCTTGCGGAGTAGATTCCCGCTTTCGCGGGAATGACTGCACCTGGGAGCGCCCGCGTCTCGCAAATGACACCACTGCCGCTTGCTGAACGCTGAGCGTTGAAAGCTGACTGCTAGTATGATCGACGAACCTCGCGAGCCCAATCCGGAGACGCCCACGCCGCCCGATCCGGGTGAACTGCCCGCTCCGGCGGCCAAGCGTGTGACGCACCTTGCGGCGCCGCCTCCGCCCGTGAAGCTCGGAAACTACGAGGGCCCGCTTGATTTGTTGCTCGATTTAATTCGCAAGCAGCAGATCAATATCT
>PLWR01000679.1:0-1737 GCA_003165615.1 Acidobacteriota bacterium
CAGGTGATGGTGCCGGCGCCGATGTTGGCGCGCGCGCCCACCGTCGCATCCCCCAGATAGGTGAGGTGCAGGGCCTTGGCGCCCGCACCGATGGTCGATTTTTTTACCTCGACGAAATTGCCGATGCGCGCCCCGGACTCAATCCCCGCGCCTTCGCGCAGATGCGCAAAGGGGCCCACGGTAACGCCCGCGCCGATTTCACTATTCGTGATCACGCAAGATTGCCGCACCGTAACGCTGTCAGCGAGTACGGAATCGGTGATGGTGGAGTAGGGTTCCAGACGGCAACCGCTTCCCAGGCGGGTGCGGCCGCGCAGCCTGACGCCCGGCTCGATGACCGTGTCGGGGCCGATGACGACGTCCTCATCAATGTAGGTGGTCTCCGGATCGGTCAAGGTCACGCCTTCCTTCATCCAATGGATCGCTCTTTGCAGGCGCAGGGCCTTTCCCATCTCGGCCAGTTGGACGCGATCGTTGATGCCCCAGGCCTCGTCGCCCGGCGCCTGGAACGCCGCAACCTTGAGACGGTTATGATTGAAAATCTCGATGAGGTCGGTGAGCAGATATTCCTTTTGGGGGTTGTCGCGGGTAAGTTCGCCCAAGTGCGCCAGCAGTGGTTGGCGCGAAAAACAGAGGATGCCGCTACTAACTTCGTGGATCTTCTTCTGCGCCGCCGTCGCCACCTTTTCTTCCACGATGGCGCGGAGGCGCTTTCCACCCGCGCGCACGATGCGTCCGTAACCGGTGGGATTCTCCACGCGCATGGAGAGGATAGTACATGCCGCGCGCTCCGTGCGGTGCGCGGCCACCAGTGCGCGCAATGTTTCCGGTTGCAGCCGTGGCACGTCACCCACCAGCGCCACCACTACTCCGCTGGGGCAAAGCTCCAGTTCCGGGCGGGCCACAATCAGCGCGTGGCCGGTGCCCAGTTGCTCCTTCTGCTCAATGAATTCCACACCCGGCT
The DNA here is from genome assembly GCA_003165615.1 of Acidobacteriota bacterium. The sequence goes on from PLWR01000679.1 coordinate 965, forward strand.
GAGTAAAAGCCTTGCGCATCGCTTCCGCCTGGTGGCCGATGATCATGTAAACTCGTTCGGCCCCGGCCTCGACCGCCGCGCGCAAAACGTACTCGCCCATCAAGCGGCCTGCCAGCGGATGCAGCAGCTTGGGATACGCGGACTTGAAGCGCGTCGCTTTGCCCGCGCCCAGAATCAGAATCGAGAAACCTTCTTGCCCCATGGATAACTCCCAAATGAAATATGAGAGGAAGATTGTAACTCGCGGCGCGTGAAGTAGCCACAGTCAATCCTTTCCGATCGTCGTGTCAATTGGAATGAGAACCCTTCTGTCGCACCGGTCATTCCCGCGAAGGCGGGAAGGACGGCACTTGGGAGGGTCTGCGTCTCGCAAATGGCAGGCTGGCGCATCAGAGCGAGTTCAGCTTTGCGCCAGCCTTTTGGAACTGCCCCAATTGCGCCTGGAAAGGGAAATTTATGACAAATTGGCCTTCCAAAACCGAGTTTTTCTGCAAAAATGGCCTCAATTGAGCACAAATGTCCGCAAGTTGCTCGGGCATTTTGTCGTTCGATCCTTTGTTTTCATACACATTTCCGGATCGACCTTCATTTTTTATACTTTTTGGGGGTGGTGGTCCCCCTGAGTGACTTTTTGTTGGTTTAAGGGGTGGCGGAATCGCCACGAGGGGTGGAGGCCAGAAGCTTCCCGTTGCATGACCACCGTCCTTCCGCGCCGGGCACGGACTTGCTGATCCAGCATACACACATGTCTAGCCTTTGTCAAGAACAAAATG
>PLWR01000679.1:1782-35993 GCA_003165615.1 Acidobacteriota bacterium
ATTCAGAGGTCTGCGCCAGCCTGCCAAAAATCCCAAATCAGTCAGTGATCAATTCGTCGTCTGGGGCGGTGGCGCTTAATCTTCTCGGACCGGCCAAGAAGATCGCTGCGGACAGGCTCAGGATGGGCCCGGAAACGCTGAAGAGGGCGCGGGCGACGTTGCCGAGCGAGTTATGGTAGGCCCCTAGGGCTAAGGCTCCACAGAATGCCACGGCAGTGGCCAGTACCCAGGGCCGAGGCAAGCGGCGCAGGCGCACCAGCCCCAACGGGAGCAGCCACATGAATACGAACCATAAGGAGTGGTCGACAAGGCATCGCCGCAATCCGGCGAAGAACCCGACGCTCGAGCGCATATAGGCCGCCAACTGCCACGGCCATACCAGCCCCCCCACGATAACCGACATGGCAATGGTTACGGTGGTTATGCTCACTACACCCATGGCCGCCAACCACACCAGGCGCGGGAGTTGCAGGCGGTGGCGCCGTACCCCAGAGATCCACCAGCCGAACACGAACAGGGCGGAAAGCGGCACGAAGGTTTCCTTGGCGAGCGCACCGAAAATCCCCCAAAGCGGCAACAGGAACCAGCGTCCGCTCAGCAACGACCACACAATGACCATCAAGAAACACTCTTCGGCGGAATCCACCAGCCCGACCAGGGAGAGATTGGCAATGCAAAAATTCAGCAGGAACAGGGTGGTGGCAAGCAGGGCCGTGGAAGTGTCAAGCGTCAAACGAAGTCCAATGACCACCAACAAGCACGCGGTGGTCGCGGTGAAGATGGAATTCGCGATGAGCAAACTAAATAAGGCCGGGTCCCAGCTTCCTACGTGGCCCCTCACCAGCCAATAAAACGGTCTGGCGGCGTAAGGAACGAGAATGCGGTAATAATTTTCCGACAGGGCGAGCCGATCGAACACCCCCATCGCGCCGGCAGCGCCTGGGGACTCGCGGCCTGCAACGATGGCGCGATACTCAGCCACGTCCGAGGTTCCTTCCAATTTGCCAGGGTCATAACGATTCAGCGGGGGATACCCCAATCCCATACAAATCAAAAAGAAGAGCACCCAGAGCAGCGCTCTTCGTTGGGGCGGAATCAGGGAGTTCGGTTCTTCCCTGTAACTGAACTCTGCGGCTTCACCGGTCATGGGAATTTGACCTGTCATGAAAATCATTTTCGCTTGCATAAGTCTTGAGGAACCTTAAAAAGCATTCTAGCAGCAAAAAAGAAGCCGAGCAGGCTAATGATGAATGATACGGCCGTGATATGGTGTAAACTGACTCCATGGCGACATCCCCGGCAGCACCCAAGACCGCGGAACTTGGCTCGGGTATAAGACAGGACGATAGTATCCCTTTAACTATTATCCAGGCACGGGGAGCAAAATGGGACATCCGCTGGCGAGAGCTTTGGCAATATCGCGAGCTCATCTACTTCCTGACGTGGCGAGACATTAAAGTCCGGTATAAACAGACCGCCCTGGGAGTAGCGTGGGCGGTCATTCAACCGCTGTTTATCGCCCTCACCCTGAGTTTGTTCCTCGGCAAATTAGCCAAAGTTCCTTCCGGGGGCATGCCCTACCCGGTACTGGCTTACAGTGGCATGGTGCTTTGGCAGCTTTTCTCCCATGCTCTGACCGAATCCAGCAACAGCCTGGTGGGCAACGAGCGCCTGATTACCAAGGTGTACTTCCCGCGGCTGGTGATACCTCTGTCGGCGGTACTGGGGGGCTTGGTGGATTTCGTCATTGCCTTCATCGTGCTTATTCCGTTCCTGGCATTTTACCGGATTGCCCCGACGGTGAGGGTGTTGGCGCTGCCGTTATTCGCCCTGCTGGCCGCTCTGGTGGCACTCGGCGCCGGGATCTGGCTGGCCGCGCTAAACGTAAAGTACCGGGACGTGCGTTACACGGTGGGATTCCTGGTTCAACTCTGGTTTCTGGCCACCCCCGTGGCATACCCCGCCAGCGTGGTGCCGCAGCGCTGGCAGGCGTGGTACGGGCTCAATCCCATGGTGGGCGTCGTAGAAGGCTTTCGCTGGGCGCTTCTGGGGGTCGGCAGGGCGCCAGGCCATCTCCTGGTGGGAACCATAATCGTGATCGTGGTAGTTCTGGGGAGCGGGCTGTATTATTTCCGGCGAATGGAAGCTTCCTTCGCCGACGTGATCTAAAGTTATGAACGACGTCGTCATCCATTGCCAAGGAATCAGCAAGCGATACCGGCTGGAACAGCGGCAACAATACACCACGCTGCGGGACAGCCTTACCCATGCCGTGCGCGCCCCGTTTCGGCGGCTGCGCAAGGCGTTTGGCCCTGGAGCCGCTGACGGCTCGCAGAATCCGGAATTCCTTTGGGCGCTGAAGGACCTCTCTTGCGAGATTCGGCAAGGGGAGGTGTTGGGCATTATTGGACGGAACGGCGCGGGCAAGTCGACGCTNNGGTTTCACCCGGAATTGACCGGAAGGGAGAATATTTACCTTAACGGCGCCATTTTGGGAATGGCCAAGCGCGAGATCGAACGGAGATTCGATGCGATCGTGGAATTCTCCGAATGCGGCCGTTTTCTCGATATGCCGGTCAAGCATTACTCCAGCGGGATNNTTTTATCGACACGCCTGTAAAACATTATTCAAGTGGGATGTACGTCCGCCTCGCGTTTGCTGTCGCGGCCCACCTGGAGCCGGATATCCTCATCGTCGATGAGGTTCTGGCTGTGGGCGACGCAGCGTTCCAGAAAAAGTGCCTGGGAAAGATCAGCGATGCCGCGCACCAGGGCCGCACCGTCCTGTTCATAAGCCACAACCTGCTGGCGGTGGAAAGCCTTTGTTCACGCGCGATGTGCCTCCACGAAGGAAAAATCGTGTTGGAAGGGCAACCCCGCCAGGTAACCTCACGTTATTTGCAAAACTGGATTCCCGCGTCGTCCGAGGTGATTTACAAGGACATGGCGAGCGCGCCCGGAAACGAGATGATTCGGCTGCGCCGGGCTTGCGTCCGCCCCTTGAACGGGTCTGCTGGCGACCAAATCACCGTCCGCACGCCCTTCGTGGTGGAGTTCGAATACTGGAAGCTGGTTGCGCATGCCACTCTGGAGCTGGGTGTAAACGTGTACGACGAGCACGGAACTCTCCTTTTTAGCACATGGTGGCCGACTGACCAACCGGTCCCAGCAGGCTTACTGCGCAGTTGGTTTGTAGTGCCGGGTGACTTGCTGAACACGGGCACACACCGGATCCATCTCGGTCTCCATGTGGCGGAGCCCGCTGAACCAATCAGCCTGGAGGATCTTCTGGTTTTCGACGTTCTCGACGCGGACGACCTTCGGGGAATGTATCACGGCGTCTGGCCTGGTGCGGTGCGCCCTAACCTGCAGTGGACGACCGAGCAGATCGAGGCGCCTACGGGTCTAGCCACCACGGGAGACCGAACTTTTCCATAATCTCACGAGCGGTCAGGACGCACATGTCATTCTTCGACATCTGGGTGAGATGGAAAGACAAGGCCGTCCGCTCCCTGAGGAAAAGAGGAGTCTTTGGAACAGCCAAGGTTATGCTCCAGCTCATCAAAGAAAATCTTAACCTTTCGGACCGTTGGAGTATTTACCAGAACGAATCATTTGACAAGCGGTTCGGGGTCGATACGGCGGCTGGCCTTGCGTGGGCAGAACTTCAATCGGATCCCCGGTTCAAGCACTTCACTGTTTATGGAGCAACACCTCGTGCCGTGTTCTTTCGGATGTTGCATCAGCTCAAGGTGGACTACAGAGAGTTGCTGTTCATCGACTTCGGGTGTGGTAAAGGCAAAGCTCTTCTCCTTGCGTCGGAACTGCACTTCAAGCAAATCATCGGCATTGAACTTTCCTCAAAACTGATTCGTGTTGCTGAAGAAAATCTGAAGACCTATCGCGGGGGAACACTCCAAAGGGATTTATTCCAGTTGGTATGCATGGATGTCTGCGAGTACCCGATTCCCCCGGCGCCTGCCATTTATTATTTTGCCAATCCCTTCCCTGTGGAAGTGATGCGAAGGGTCTTGGAGAATCTTCGGTCCTCGCTCGCTGCCGCGCCCAGGGAAATCTACATCGTGTATTTGGAACACGAGCTGCGGGCCCTTCTCGATGACTCCGGGTTCCTAACCCCCATCAAGCGGACATCCTTATATTCAATCTGGAAAGTGGCAAGAACACCTTGGGCATCTTCTCGTTGAAGACTGCATGGAGGCTCGTTCATAAGGATAAGCCTGCCCACTGAAAAAAAGACGTAGGATCTTCTGGTCTTCGAGGTTTTCGATGCCGGCGACCTTCGGGAACTATATCACGGGGACTGGCGCGGCGCAGTACGTCCAAATCTCCCATGGACCACCGAGCCGATCGACGTATGCACGGGGGTGGTTGCCGGAAGTGAACCCCCGGTCTGAAATTTGGAATACCCGAACATCCATCGGATCCACGATCCGAGTCAAGCAGCTCAAATCGGCCTACGCCGAGTTCCACCCGCTTGCCATGGGCGGCAATCGCGTTGGACAATGTGTGGCGACTCGTATAACCTTCCCAGATGCATCCCCGCGCCTATCGAGTTCTCATTTTGGCGTGCCTGCTCATCCTGCTGGCGGGCGGCGCTTCGCACATGTTTTTCGGCAACTCCGATAGCGATACTCTGGGGGTCGACGACGCTTTCATCACCTACCATTACGCCCACAACCTTCATCGGGGTAATGGACTGGTCTTCAATCCTGGCGAGCGAGTCGAGGGGTATTCAAACCTTTCGTATACCCTGCTGATGTCAGTAGCCTTCTTCTTCACGCATGACATGGGCGTTTACTATTTTTCGGCTTTTCTGAATCTGCTCTTTGCCGGTGCAACGCTGCTCGTCTTCGCTGCTTTCTTGCGGGAAAGGATGGGCGACGGCTTGGGGATAGTGGGGGCGTTGCTCTTCGCCCTATGCCTTCCTGTGTGGGCAGCGGTAGGGTCAGGCATGGAGACGTGTCTGATGCTGCTGATCTACGTTGCCATCTGGGTGGTGACAGAAAGGCTGGCCCGGGAAGAGGACCGGCGCTGGACAAGGGTATTGTGCGCGCTGACCATTCTCTCGCTGCTCTCGCGAGCGGATGGATTCCTGATGCCCGGCGCGGCCATTGCCTGCCTGATGCTGAAGCGCCGGATGCGCCCCGCACTCGCCTGCTCCGCGACGCTGGTGACTGGCGCTTTCTTCTATGAATTGTGGAGATATCATTATTACGGTTATCTGCTCCCGAACACATACTACACCCGTGTGACAGGCCCTTTGCTTTGGCGCGCGTCCTACGCTCTGGCTCAATTTCATGGATTCGCCACTCATGGTGGGCTCCTGCCTTACCTGCTGGCATTCCTGATTCTGGGGATAGAGCTTGCAGCCAACTGGTGGCGGAAACGACCGACCGCCATGGAGCCGCTCGGCTTTGAGCTTTTTCTGGCTGCAGGCTGGATTGCGTACTGGTTTTTCGTGGGGGGGGACTACATTGGCGAGCGATTTCTACTGATCTTGTTCCCGCTCGGCATCTTCAGTCTGCTCAAGCTGGTGAAAGGCACTTCCGATAAGAAGGTCGTGGCCTTGCTGGCGATACTCGTGGCGCTATTCGGAATTCTTCCCATACATTGGCTTGATCACCGATTTCATTATTCCATGCACCGGTACGATTCCCGCCGCGTTACCGGGGAGTTCCTGCGGGAGCATTATCCCGGGAAATCGGTCATGACCGATGCGGTGGGCAAAGTTCCTTTCCTTGCTGATACCTACACCGTCGACATTCTGGGACTGATTGATCCCGTGATTGCGCATGCTCCTCCCGCCACGAGAGAGTTCGACCCGGGGCACGTAAAGTTCAACATTGACCACAGCTTATCGAAGAAGCCCGATCTTATTGTGGAGGGACTCCCCATCAGCGGCCCTCAGGATCCATATTGGGGCCAGGATTCACTGCAGAAGTTCAAGGCCGCGGGCTACCGCCTTAGACACCTGGTCTATACGGGCCTGAGGGAACCCCCCGAGCCCATCCTGAACACCCGGGATATGCCCGAGGAAGCGATCACACGCAGCATCGAGGAGGGATATAACACGGCCATTCTGGTTCGAGATGGGGCGGACTGAACAGATGGCGCATCTCCGGGCCCGCAGCACCCATGGGTTACCCTTCAGCCACGCTGCGATGCGCGGAAGGGAACCCCTATATGGTATCCGGAAGGCCTCGTTGCTGGTGCATCAGAGAAGTCCCGACTGCTAAATAAGGAGGCGTCACATCGTGCATACCCCCGGCGCAGGGAAACCCCGCCCGGCAATCCTCGGCAACCCTCTGGCCCTTGTGCTTCTTTGTGTGTTGGCCTCTCTTTTCTTCAGCCAATTTCGACTGCCCTTCACGCCGGTCTGGGTATCGAATGACCAGTGGGATGTCCTGAAGGACCCCGCCCGCATGTGGGAAGGGGACAGAGTCTACCGGGATTTCTACGAACAAACGACGCCAGGCACGGCGGTGGTTGATCTTCTCTTTTTTCGGTTGTTCGGCCTGAAGAACTGGAATCCCAACCTGCATGTAATTCTTCTGGGGCTCGGCTTGACCTGGCTGGTTGTCATCATCAGCCGGAAAGTATACGGGGAGGGACCTTTTTGGATTCTGCTGCCCGGCTTCCTTTTCCTCACGTTCGCATTTCTTCCCCACATGGAGGATACCCACCGTTGGTACAGTTGTGCCGCCACCTTGGGTGCCCTGGCTGTGGTAATGGAGAAAAGGACCTCCTGGCGTTTGGGCGCCGCCGGCATTCTTTCAGGCCTCGCATCGTTCTTCACGCAAACTCAGGGTATGTTTGCAATCATGGGCATGATCGCCTTCATGGTCTGGGAATGGCGCGAGGGAGAATCCAGCCGGCAGGAGCTTCTTAAGAAGACAGCCTGCCTACTGGCAGCTTTCGTTGCCACTGTTCTCGCCACGGAGGCTTACTTCATTTGGAAGGCGGACTTGGGCCGATTCCTCGATTGTGTCGTCCGTATCCCTGTTCTCTATTTGTCGGCGGACCCCGCGAACACCTGGCACGTCTACATGACGGAGATGCCGCATCTTCCCCACTGGTACAACCTGCCGGGATTGGGACGATTTTTATTCGTCTATGCACTTTTGCCGCTGGTCTATTTATTGTTCCCGGTTCGTCACCGGCAAGAAGCCGCCCACGGAGAGGAATGGCGGGGCTTGTTGCTGGTCAATATCATGGGATTATTTCTGTTCGCGAGCGTCGCCCTCGCACCTTCGAACTTCAGATTATGCACGGTATCGCCGACTGCTTTTGTCGCCCTGATCTACTGGCTCCGTGGAGATGGAAAAATCCACCGCATCATTGCTGGCTCGCTATGGGTCGCGGTGTTCTACCTTGGCGTGGTTAATCCTTTGCGGGTCCAGGTTTCATCCGTAAATTATCTTCAACTTCCCAGGGGACGAATGGCGTTCCCCCCGCAAGCCGCCACCGATTACCAAATGTTTCAGTGGCTTGCTTGCCGGACTCGGCCCGGTGATCCTTTTCTGGCGGCCGGGCAGCTTGGCGCTCTCTTTCCGCTCGCCCTCCGGCCTGTAGACGAAGCTTCCGGGTACGACAACGGCCGCGCCACCCTCCCCAAATGGGTCGAGAGCGCAGTTGCCGCGTTGGAAAGATACCGGGTGCAATTCATTGAATGGCCTCCTGACAGTATCGACCCCAGCTTCTATCGTCCCGAGGAAGATCACCTCGCACCCCTGAGAGAATATGTGCAGAGGAACTATCACCTCGTGAAACGATTTGAGAGTCTTACGGGGGATGAATTTGAAGAAATATGGGAAAGGAACCCATAAAATATAGGGCTGTCTGTCCCGCCGCTGGCGCGCTACGAAGTGTGTGCCGGCTTCACCGCCACGACGTGGACCTCTGTGCCGCGTGGCTCGGTCCTGAACTGCGAAAATCCCAAAGATTGGAGGAGGTCCGTGATGGTCCCGGCGCTGACACCAGGCGCTAACAGTTCGGGATGGATTTCCACGCAGATCAACCGGCAGATGGGGTTTGCCAGCGTGCCGCACAGCCCCCGCAGCACCGCGTACTCAAACCCCTCCACATCGATTTTGGCCGCGTGGGGGACGGGAAGCCTCTCGCGTGCGAAGAAAGTGTCGCCTCGGGCTACTTCAATGTTTTCTGAAACGCTGCGGCCGACCGTGTCATCCGCAAGCGGCACGATGGTAGGACAGGCTCCGCCCTCCAAGAAGATTCTGCCTGCACCGTCCTCCTCGCCAAGCGCCTTCCTGAACACGTGAACGTTGGTAAGGCCGTTCAATTTCACGTGGTCCTCGAGTCTTCGGCAGGCGCCCACTTCCGGTTCAAACGCGAGTACGTGCCCCCTGTCCCCAACCATTTTGGCAAGAGGAAGAGTGAATTCACCGAGGTGCGCCCCGACATCGAGCGCGGTCTCTCCGGGATGGAGGTGTGCATTCAGCGCATCCAGAAAATCCCGCTCTTCATGCTCAACATCCAACTCGTAGTCCCGCAGCTCGCGCGGATCAAGTCGCATCTTGCAGCTCAAGCCCAGTGGGCGGACTTTAACAACCCGCGGGAGGGAATTCGTCCACCAGCGGTACGCAGGCCGCAGAATAACGTCGAGATGGAGCCTCATGGCAACACCCCTGGCTATTCGCGAGTCAGCCATTCGCCTGAGAAAATTCATGCTGCGCCTTCCTGCACGCCTTTCCGGACAGACTGGGAGCGTGATGTTTCGCCCCGACCAAACCCCAGGGTCCCGCTACATTGACACTGCCTTGCAATGAGTGTCAAGAGTTGCCAGCCGCTAGATCCGGCATATGACCTCGGCGAGCGGGCAAGCGTTCTTCCCCCAAGTCAGTATTGCCACCACGACCCTTACTAACCTGTTGAAATCTGACTGGCCAGTGCCCTATAGTAGCTTGGTAACGCGCGTGACCTGAAGAATATGGTCCCAATCTGCTGGCGGGCTACAACGAGCACCCTCGGATTACAATTCTGACATGGATATCAATTCCCCACTATCCGGAAACCCATCTGCCAGCTCCCCGCCTGATTCGACCGCCGACTCCTCGTCGACCCGAGCGACCCCAGGTTATTCCATTGAGGAGATCTCAACCGAAGAGGGACTTTCATATCTCAAGGACGACTGGAATCGGCTGAGTGAGTCTGTTGAACACCCCAACGTCTTCATGACGTTCGATTGGTTCCGTGCCTGGAATCAATTCTTCACTCATAAAGACCGGAGTGACCGGCGCCCCCACGTGCTAGTCCTGAAGAAAGACGGCGGCATTGCAGGATTGTCGCCTCTCATCAACCGGACAGCCTCCCGCTTCGGCATGGCGGTACGCAAATTGGAATTTGTGGGGAGGGAGGGTGATTACAATGATCTCGTATTGGGAAACGACCCAGCGGGCCAGATCAATGCCCTTGTGGATTATCTCGCCCAAACCCGGCGCCAGTGGGACTTGCTTGAACTAAGCGACCTGCGCGATACAGGAAATACCCTGGCCATAATCGGGGGCGCACTTTCGCGTGCGGGGCTGATTTATCGTCTTCTGCCGGAGAAAGAAAAATGTCCGTATGTGCCCATCGATGCCCCTACATCGATAATCGTGAGAAGACTCTCCCAGTCCAAGGGCCGAAGGACGGACGGCCTGCACACACTGCGCAAGAAACAACACCGCCTGGAGCGGTTGAGCGCCGAAGGCCTGCGCGTTCGAATTATTGAGGATCCCTCCGGGGAGTCCGGGCTGTTGCAGAAACTTATCGCGCTGGAGGCCCAGAAGCGCGTGCGCGGCGAACTGTCGCCGCCGTTTATCGCCAATTACCCGGAAGTATTTCAATCATTGTTTGACACTCTGGGGCCGCGCGGCTGGTTCTGCATCGGGCTTATGGAATTGGGCGAACGCCCTATTGGCTCGCGCCTGGTCTTCCGTTGTGGAAAGAAACTCTGGGACTTCCTCACCGCGTACGACCACACTTTTTCGCGTCTTTCCCCTGGCACGATGCTGGTTTCAGCGCTCATCGACTATGGCTTTTCGCATGGATTTGATGAGTTTGATTTTATGCGCGGGGAAGAATCCTACAAAATGCAGTGGACCACCCAAATGCATCAATCTCACCGGCTGCTGATTTGGAGTCCGGGCTGGGTCTCCCGTGCACGGGCGTTCATCTATCTGGATCTCAAACCGGCAGTTTATTCCTTGATGGGTAAAGGAGAATGACCGACAGGGGAAGATCGTAAGGTGGATTTGCGATGGTCTGCATCAGCCGATGGAAATCAAAATATGGCGTTCGCGCCACCCAGAGCGCGGGCGCTTAAGCCATGGGCCTGAACGAATAAGGTCTGTTTCCAATCTGCTATACTGTTTTCAACGAGGAGCGCGTCTTTGTCAGACAAGATTCCGAGGGAATTAGCCGAGAACCTTCAGGGATTCAAAACCTCCGAAGCCATTGATAAGTACTCCGCCTACCTGTTGTATCCAGAGGAAAAGCGCTTGTTCGCGAAATACTACAAACCCGGTGATAGCGTTCTCGACCTTGCCTGCGGGCTGGGCAGAACCACGCTGCTCTTGCACGAAATGGGTCTTTCGGTAAGGGGAATCGACACGTCAGAGGTTTTTATCAATACTGCCAAAAGGCGGTTGCCCTACCTTGATTTGCGCGTCGGCAGCTACGCCCGCATAGAAGAACCCGATTCCTCCTTTTCCCACGTGATGATATCCATCAACGGAATTGACTATGCTTATCCCGAGTCGCAAAGGGAACTGGCCCTTCGTGAGTGTGCGCGGGTTCTCAAACCGGGCGGCACGTTCATCTTTTCTTCGCACAACATCAAATCGCTCCACTTCTTCTCCCCTCGCTACTGCCGTCGCTTCCTTTGGAAACTCCGCAACGGCTTGCGGGCATTTAGAAACCGGGCCTATGTGTTGGACGCCGGGCTCCACACCTTCTACGCATCGCGCGGATTCGTCGCCGCGCAAACCGGCAAGGTTGGCCTGGACCTTGTGGAAACAGTTTGGCTCAAAATGATCGGGCATGCGGGGATCGACCGGTACTTCTCCCCCTATTGCTACTATGTGTTTACGAAGCCTGCCGTATCGCGGGCGGTTGACGCCGGGTAATCCGATTGCTTGTTTATGCCGCCCAAGTCTCAGAACCCTGGCAGTTGAATCAGGAAGGCAGAAGGCACGGGCGACGGCGAAATCGCACTCAGAGATTGGCGTCGTTACGAACATCATTTGATAATGACTTCTATGGACACCATCAGGCTTTCCGTGGTCATTCCTACGTTTAACCGCAAGCATGTGTTGGAACACACGCTGCCCGCGCTTCTCCAACAGGATTTTCCTCCCGAGCAATTTGAGCTGATCTATATCCTTGATGGTTCCACCGACGGCACGGCTGAGATGCTGCGCGCACTCAAGCCCGCGTGCGCGTTGCAAGTGCTGGAACAGCCGAACCAGGGCCCCAGCGCCGCGCGCAACAAGGGCATCCAGGTGGCGCGGGGAGACCTGATTCTTTTTCTGGATGACGACCTCATCTCCGCCCCCAGCCTCTTCCAGCATCATTCCGCCGCGCACAAGAATCTGGATTCTGTCGTCGTGCATGGTCCCGTGTACGTCTCACCTGAAAGCCCCAAGACGCTTATCCGGTATATGACGGAAGTTCAATACGAGGATTGTTATCGCCATCGGGACCCCGCCCTGGGGCTGCCATTCCCGATGATGGCATCTTCCCTGGTGAACAGTTCCATGCCTCGTAAAATGCTGCTCGCCAGCGGCGGCTTCGACGAGCAAATCAGGAGTGCGGAAGATTTGGAGTTGGGTCTGCGCCTGTGGAAGGCGGGCACAACATTTCGCTTGCTCCCTGCCGCTGTGACCCATGAATTTTTCGTGAAGTCTTCCCACGCCTTCGTCAAACAACCAACGACAGTATCGGCGCGGGGGGAGTTATACGTTTGCCGCGAGCATCCCGAGTACCGGCCACACTCGCGGTTGGCCAAAGTCGGCCTGGGCGGGGGCTGGAAGCGGGTTCTACGAATTATGGCCGCGCGTTCGCCCTTGTCACTTGTCCCACTTTTAACTCTGCCCATTTGGATGGCTGAGCGGCTCAATCGGTTCGTTCCCATCCGCAAGGCAGGCATTCGTATGCTGGAGATCGCGACAGACACCTCGCTACACCGCGCCGCGCTCCGGGAAACCGGCTCATGGAGAGCCTTGCAAAGGGAATTTGGAATGCGGCTGCCGGTGCTGATGTATCACCATGTCGGCCCCTCGATACCTCACACCTATGCGGAGCTGACCGTGTTGCCCAAACAATTTGAGCGGCAAATACGCTGGCTCGCTCGCCGGGGCTATGTTGGCATCCGCCCCTCAGACTGGGTTGAATGGCGTCGCAGCGGCAAGGGTCTTCCCGACAAACATGTGCTGCTGACCTTCGACGATGGGTACGCGGATCTGGCCGAGCATGCCCTGCCCGTGCTCCGGCGCTACGGCTTCGGTGCCGTGGTCTTCATCGTAACCGGATTGGTGGGAGGAACCAACGCCTGGGATGAGGCGCGCGGTTCCGCTACTCACCGGCTTCTTACGGCTGAGCAAATCCGCTATTGGGCGACGCAGGGAATCGAATTTGGCGCTCATAGCAGGACGCACGCCGACTTGACAACCTTGTCCGCGGAGGAACTGGCAAAGGAAATTGTTGGTGGTCGGGATGAATTGGCGAACCTCCTGGGGTCGCCGGTGACCTCGTTCGCGTATCCCTACGGGGCCTATAACCAGACGGTAAATACCTGCGCGCAGGGAGTGTATAGTCTGACCTTCCGCGCCGATGAAAGTGCCCCAGGCATCAACTATCTTTGTACCGACCCCCACGACTTGCAGCGGACCATGATCCACCCGAAAGACTCGTTGGCCGATCTGGAGTGCCGCTTAAGGTGGGGTCACAGCCCTATTCTCGAAATGCGGGAACGACTTCACCTGCGGTCACGCCTCAAGCGTCTGGCCTGCGCCCTGCTGGGCCGCAAAGCCCCTGACCCTCCGGGAGAGTTTTCGAGTTGACGCGAAACGTTTTGCATATTCTCGGCACGGCGCAGCCCGAGGGCTCCAGCATGGCCCGCATTGTCCGCGCCCTCGCTCAGGGCCTCGATCCTGAACGATACCGCATGCATGCTTTGTTTCTGGAGGGAATGGGACCTCTGGTGGGTGCGCTTCAGCAGGCTGGCGTGCAGGCGAGCGCCCTCAAATGGTGGCGCGGAGCGCGGGATCCCGTGGGAGCATGGAAGTTCTGGCGGAGCCTGCGCAAGCAGAAGTTTGCCATCGTCCAACTCCATTTCGGGGGAAGGTCTGTGTGCTGGTTGGCGCGCGCCGCCACCCAAGCATGGATCATCCGGCACCTGCACGGCCGAATCCTGGAGCCGCGCGGCCTGACCCCGGTCCACTTCTCGGCCCGGGACACCGATGCGGTGGTGGCCGTCTCTCAGGCAGTGGCAAATCAAGTTGTTGATGGCCCCGCGCGGGTGATTTACGCGGGCTTGTCCGTCCCCCCCAGCGATCCACCGCCGCGGCGCGCCGCTTCCGAAATCATCATCGGAACCGCGGGACGACTGGTAGAGTTGAAGGGAATCGAATACTTGATCCGTGCAGCGGGGGCGCTCCGGCGTGAGTTCCCCGCCCTGCGGGTGGAAATCGCGGGCTCGGGGCCTTATCGTGCGAAACTGGAGGAGGCCGTCACCCATGTCGGGCTCCAGGAGCAGGTTAAGTTTCTGGGCTGGGTTGATGACCTCCCTTCCCTTCTGCCCCACTGGAATGTCTTCGTGATGCCCTCTCTCGAGGAAGGCTTTGGGATTTCCGCGCTGGATGCGATGGCGGCGGGCCTGCCGATTGTCGCCACCTCGGTTGGCGGCGTTCCGGAGTTGATTGAAGATGGAAGGACCGGTTGGCTTGTGCCTCCACGCGATGCCGAAGCCCTCACTTCACGGGTCCGCCTCCTGCTCGGCAATCCGGAGATGCGCCTGAGTATGGGAGCGGCCGCTTATGCCCGCGTGCGCGATCGTTTCAGTGCCGCGCAAATGACCGCGAGCTTCGGCAAGCTTTACGATGAACTCCTGAATGAGAACAGGGCGTAGTTTCCGCCGGACGGGCGTAACCGGTCAGGAAGAAGCGATGGAAATCCCGGGCGAATTGCTGAAACAGACAAGCATCATTATTTGCACGGTCGACCGCCTGACGGACTTGGAGGATTGTCTGCAATCCCTGCGGCCTTTCAAGGCCGCAGTCGCGGAGCTCATAGTTGTCAATAATGGTCCCCACCTCGCCGCCGTCGAGGAAATTGCCCGGCGCCACGAAGCAAGGGTTGTCAACGAGCCCCAGCGCGGGGTCAGCAGGGCGCGCAACGCCGGTATTCACGCCGCAACAGGCAGTATTATGGCATTTCTCGACGACGATTCCGTAGCCGATCCGAATTGGCTGCCGCTTCTGCTGAATCCTTTGGGTGATCCCCAGGTGCTCGCGGTCGCAGGAAGCATCTCAGCCCAAACCCTCGCCGACCCAGTCAGCCAGGCCTTCGATTATCTCCACCGCGCCCAGTTCCCGGAATCGCAAATCGTCCTGGATGGAAAAGCCGAACCAAACTCCTTCCCCATGCGCTCGGCCTTGGTGGGCAACGCCAACATGGCGATTCGGCGCGCGGCTTTTGAGCGCTTCGGACACTTCGATACCCGCCTGGGCCGCGGGACCCGAATCGGCTCTGGCGAGGAACCTGACATCCTCCTGAGGGTTTTGCTGGGCGGCGGCATAATTGTTGTCGAGCCCGCGGCGCGAATCCTCCACCGTCACTCAACCGAGTGGCGCGCGGTCCGGCGGTGGGCTTTCCAATCCGGTTGCGCCCACACCGCCATCCTCACCAAATACTTCCTTCAGCAACCGTCTCTGCGGGGCCCGATCCTTCGCTACGCCGCCTCCCGCCTGCGGAGGAGGCCTGCGCCGGAAGCGTCCGCCGCAGCGCAACTCAAGGTCCCGCGCTTGCCACTGTTGCTCGGCAGCCTCTTCGGTCCGATAGCGTTCTTGCTTGCACGAAAATAGTGGCCGGGATTTCTGCTCTGCTTTTCCTCGAAGGAGTTTCGGCAGTTGAAGGTGTTGTACGCGGCACAATTTGAAAGGCGCCGCCCCTTTGCAATCGGGTGGACGCCGGTGTATGTTGCCAGAGACCGAGCCATGAAATCGAAAATCCATATCCCAAAGTCCGCTAAGATGCCCGGCGCCGAGGAGGCAACAGCCCGGTGACTCACAACCCCGACGAATTAACGGGAAATCAATTTGACGCCTTCCCCTGGCTGCTGGCCATCGTGGTGTTGGTCAGTCGCGTGTTGACGACGGGCCCCCTTTACTTCATCGATGGCCCCGAGCATGTTGATGCGGCTGTAACCGGAACTTACGTTGTCCAGCCTCCCGGATACTGGCTCTTCAACCGGACGATAGCCTTCTTCCCTGACCCCGAAAGGGGCATCGTCTTCCTGAACTGGACGTTCTCCGTTCTGGGAGTCGTGACGTTCTACTATGCGGCACGCCTGCTGGTCCAGCGCCGGCTTGCGCGGTGGGGAACGGCGGTCTACGCTGCGCTCTTCTATGTCTGGTTCATCGGAGGAATTCACAGCACGTACGCCTCGCAGTTGCTTTTCCCGGTGCTGGTATTCCTCTTCATACAACTCCACAGCCGGCAACCGCGTCTTGTTTACCTCATCGGGGCCGCCGTCGCCTACGCAATCGGAGCCGGATTCCGCCCCACCGATGGGTTTTTCCTGGGATTCATGTTTCTGCACTATCTCGTCCGGCACGCGCCCCGGCGACAGGCGCTGCTGAGTTTCTCGGTGGCAACTGTGCTTTGTCTGGTATGGGTCGTGCCGACGATCCAGGCATTTGTCGCGAGCCACGCCGCGGGTTATGCGGTCGAATATTCCGGCAAGCTCACCGCCCAGGTCTCCCCGGCCTTTCATGGAATCACCTATCGCTCGCTCGCCAGTGTGACGCGGTTTGTAGTTCCGGTTACCGTGGCCTTCTGGCCTTTGCTGGTATCCGTCTTTCGGACCCTTGCGAAGCTGCGCGAAGAACCGGTGAAACTGCTGTGGATCTGGATCGCCCCGGGTGCAGCTTTCATGCTCCTGTTCTATATGTCACACGCACCCTATGTCACATTCTTCACTGCGGCGGTGGTCCTTCTCGCCCTGAAGCAATTGGACTCCGCAACCCCCCGGGTTGGAACGTTCCTGCTTGCCGCCTGCCTGGTGTCCAACATTGCCTTCTTTATGTTTTTCGTTCCCATCCGCTCCAAGTCGCTCGCCGTGAATATCATCAATGTTTATGCCGGAAAATACACGAGCTTTGCCATTCAAAATCAGTGGCAACCGGACCTTTCGGACATCATTAATCGGGATACGCTGGCGCCCAATAGGTAGTTTCAACTTGAACTCCTTAGGAAAGCATCCTTGGACCTGGACCAGAAATTCCAGACGTCCACAACCTGTTTCTCAGGAGGGAAGGAAAGCGATTGGTAAACAGAATGGGGAGCGCCCAGGATGAAAATATCGGCGCGCGCCAGGGCCTGCTCCAGGGGAACGAGCGACGAGTCTTGCACGTAAGGGTCGGTGCACAGCACCTCGCGGGCTTCAACTTCCAACAGTTTGCGAAGCTTGTAGGAAAGGCTATCGCGCACATCATCGGAATCACCCTTGAAGGCCATACCCAGAATCGCCACGCTCTTGGTGGCAAGGCCCGCGGGACGCAATTGCGCGACGAGATAATTCGGCAACCCCTCATTGACCAGCATCGCGGCGTGTCCCATGAAAAAGTTGTTTCCGGTGAACGCCGCAAGCTGTAGTGTGTCCTTCAGTAAGCAGGGGCCGGCCGCGAAACCCGCCCGCGAAAAGCTGGCCATGCGTGGATAGTCGCGCGTGACCGCATCATAGATACGATAGAAGTCGAGCCCGTAACTTTGGGCAAGCACGTAAAACTGGTTGGAGATGGCAAAATTGAGGTATCGCCAACTGTTGGTGAAAAGTTTGGCGAGCTCCGCCTCCGTTGGCTGCAATTCAATAATCTCAGGAGAAAGGATGGAAAAAAGGCTGCCAGCTCGGGCCATCGCTTCCGCCTCAAACGCCGCAACGATCTGGGGCAGCCGCACCAGTTCCTCCAGCGCTTTCCCTTCTGAAATCCTCTCCGGGCAAAAGGCGACATGCACCTTTCGGCCCAGAGCCCGGACCCGGTCGTACACAATCTTGGTGACCCCCGGATAAACGGTGCTGCGCAGAACCAGCAGAGCGTCCTCAGGAAGATGATTGAGCAAATCGTCAACGCTTCGGCAGAGGTTGCGAAGGGTCGGGTTCAGGTATTTGTCGACGGGGGTGCCCACCACCGCGATCGCCGCATCGGCACGTGCCAGGCAAGCTTCGTCCAACGTCGCCACGAGGCCTTTCCCCACGACTTGTTGCAGCATCTCGGGGGCGCCCTGTTCGAGAAATGGCATTTCGCCCCGGTTCACTTTATCGACTTTGGTTTTGTCAATATCCAGCAGGGTTACGTTCACACCGCGGGAGGCGAAAAGCAGGCCCAGAGGCAGTCCAACGTGTCCACAACCGCCCACCACCACGACATGCTTGGGAGTCCACATGATTTAATTTCTCAAGGCGGCTCGCCGTCCGGAAGCACACTTGCTTTCTTGTATCACAAAGGTCTGGACCCGTCCAGGCACCGCACGACAACTGGTGAATGGAACAGCGCGATTGGCGGCCGCAACCCAAAGGAGCCGCTCTGTGTTCTCTGCGCTTTCCAACCTCCAACACAGGGTCCACGGATTATCTCAGTGACCTCTGTGTTGAATCATGTCCGAGCACGGAGGTCACAGCGACACTACGCAAGGAAGAGAAATACTCGTGGCATTCGAAGAAGCCGGCTCTTAGTTCTATAGCGAGGCTGACTCCGAATCACACACCAAAGTCTGCGTTGCCTCAAACTCCTCTTCGCCGGCGAGATGCTCATAAAGTTCGCGAATGGCGCGGTTTCCCAAAGTGAGAAGCACGGTGGGATCACCCGAAAGTTGGAAGGAGGCCATTTGCCTTTCAAACTCGCCCAGATCGATCCCCAGGCGCTCGTGCCCATTGCGAAATGCCTGGAGCTTCGCCGCCGAGTCCGGGGTTGATGCGAAGTCACGAAAGAAGGCATTTTCCTCCCGGCGGCAATGGTCCATGGCATAAGTTTTGAAAAAGTACATCGTCATTCGGAGCGCCGCGAGCGCCGCCTGCCGTTCCTGCGGATCTTCACCGGGGTGCAAGGCCAGCCCGGCAAGAATCGCCTGCCAGTCCTGCAAGGCCGTACGAATTTTCGTGTGTTCTTCCCGCCATTTCACAACGTCAGGCGGCACAACCGTGGAGGGCCGTTCTGGAGCAGGCTGCGGGGTTTCGGGTTCCAGATACAAACTCTTCAACCCGCGCGCAGCGAATACTTTGACCACCTCTCGCCGGGTGGGGAAGCCATGGGTGGAAAACTGTCCAGGCGTGTCGTGGTGAAGGTAACCACCGGGAAAGGTATCGCAGTCCACGGTAAAGAGATCGCCCGCCGCCACCATGGAAATGTTCATCTCGTAATTCTCGCGAGTGTTGAAGAACAGCCGCGAGCGCGGGAAAGCCAGATGATAGAGGCTCAAGATCAACCGGTAATCGTCGTCGGAAACGGTGAAGCGCGATGATTTCTGCGACGCCAATACGCCGCGGGCGGGCTTGAGGCGCGGGATGCCGATGGCGTGCGGCTCCAGACCATAGGCCCGGCGCAGGTAGTTGCCGTGCTCGATGGTGGCCAGCGCGTCGTAACGCCAGTCGTAAAGCCCCAACAGCGCGCCGAGGGCGATTTTCCTGATGCCCCCCGCGATGACTCGGTCCCATAAATCCAAACGATACTCGTAATCCCGCTTGGGTGAGCCGGCCACGTGCCAGCGGTCGAAGTGCGATTGGTGGTAAGTCTCCTGCCACTCCACCACCCATTCGAGGCCCGCCTGTCGCAGCCGCACGTAATCCTGGCGCTTGTAAACCGGGGAACAGAGCCCCACCACGCCGCCGCCCAGGTGGTCCAGCCGGCGGCGCGTCAAATCCACGTAGCGTGCCACCACGTCGGGGCCGAACTCCGGGTCTTCCGAGAGCACCAGCTCGATCTGCCGATGGCCCCAGGAAAGGATCAGCTCAAGCTCACGATTGAATTCGTCCAGGCTCAGACGCGTGCGCTCAGCCAGCGCGTTGCTTTCGCGATAGCCGCAATAGAGGCATTCATTCTCGCAGAAGCTGGTGAGATAAACGGGGATCACAAACTCTACGGTGGGCGGCGAAACTTCCTTGCGAATCCGCTGCGCCGCGGAGTGGATTTCTGCGCGCTGTCCGGGCTCGCGCGCCCAGGCGATCAGCGAAGCTGCGTCATCGGCGTCGAGGCCGGGGTTTATCGCTGCCGCATCGAGAATATCCTCCAGGCGACGGCCGGGCTCCGGCATTTCCGCCAGTGATTCGATGCGGGCGCCACAGACCCGAAAAACTTCGCTGAATGTTGACACTGCGCTTAATCCTCCTCAACCGGGCAACTTATTATCGATGGTCCTCACCAGAATACTCAGCAATCCCCCTTCCATGATGAACCTAAGGGTAATAAATGTGAATAGACAACATGTCATCAGAGTAGGAAAGCAGGTTACATGGGTGGCGCACACATGGTTTTTCATGTGTGCGCTCCGGCAACAAGCGCAACATCTCTGTCCAAGCGTCCTAAGCCTGGGCAGTCGTGGCTTCCTAACGGCCCCGCAAGGCGGGATACCGGCGCCACCCGCGGGCGGGAATGATGGCATTCGGTAAGATCGACGGTGCGAGGGCTCGGGTTCGTCGCGGTAGAATGATCTCAACTCGTCAAGGGAAGTCCGAGAGAATTGTGAGGCTCACATGAGACCTCGGACGTTCGTGACCATTTTCTTACTGATCATATCGGTGATGATTGCAACGCCTGCGAGGGCGCAGCAAAAGCCCTTCACGCAGGAACAAGTGCAGGGCATGGTGCGCGATGGCTTCGGCGACGAATCGGGCGCCAAGCTGATCGAGCAACGCGGCCTTAATTTCACTCCCACCGAGGGCTTCATCCAGAGCCTCAAGGCAGCGGGGGCAAGTGAGGCTTTCTTAAAAGCACTGCGCCCCGCGAAGAATGCGCCCGCGGAAAGTGGAGCGAGGGGGAAGGCTCTCAACCAGGTGCAAATCATCACGCTGCTGGCGGGGCAGATTCCAAGCCATCGAGTGGCCATGCTGATCAAAGAGCGCGGCATCGATTTCGAACCCACACCGGAATATCTCCAACAAATTCAGGAAGCGGGTGGCGACAGTGAGTTGGTCAGCGCCTTGCAGGTCGCCAAGGTGACAGCGCGGGCCCGCGTTGACCCAGCGTTCCAGACCCGACAATCCGAAGTGGGGGGACACGCGGAGCGGGCCACCGAATTTCTCCGCAACAAGCAATACCCCGAGGCCGAGGCGGAGTATCGCGAGGCGATTCGGTTGGACCCCGGAAATTCCGACCTGCACCTCGCCCGGGGCGTGGCGCTCGGAATGATGACTGACTGGGACGGCGACATTGCCGAGCAGCGCCAGGCCTTGCATCTGAATCCCGACAACGAAAATGCTCACCTCAATCTCGGCATCGCGCTCGGCCATAAAGGCGACCACAATGGCAAAATCGCAGAGTACCGCGAGGCGCTGCGCCAGAACCCCAACAATGGAAGCATCCACCTCATGCTCGGTGTGGAGCTTAGTACGAAGGGCGATGTGGATGGAGCGATCATCGAGTATCGCGAGGCCGTCCGCATCAATCCGAATGACGCCAACCTGCACAACGTGCTCGGCACAACACTGGCATTGAAAAGTGATTGGGATGGCGCAATGGGAGAGTACCACGAAGCACTGCGGCTGAAGCCCAATAACGCGCTCGCGCATTTCAACCTGGGCTGGGCGATCGAGCAGAAGGCCGACTATGCGGGCGCTTTGCAGGAATACCGCCGGGCCTCCGAACTCGATCCCTCCAACGCCAACTATCGCATGGCCGCCGACCGCGTTGCGAAGCAGGTTCCACTCTAGTAAGCGTGGCGCAGATTTCTCACCACGGGCAATATGAACCGGGGCTTTGGACTGCGGCGACTCGTCGCCGCTTTCCCTCGCCGCGACTCGTCGCGGCGAATTACCCACCGCTAACGAGTCACCGGTGGAAAAAGCGGGAGCAAGCTCCCGCACTCCGAAATTGAGCGCGGATCTAGGTCCGGGAGCCCTTGGCACGGTCGGTGAGGAGAGCCGCGGAATCATGAAAACAGGTCTGCTACCAGGACTCTGCGGCCCTACGCCACCACTTTTGCTACTGCCCCGCGGGATTATCCAGCCAATAGATGGTTAATCCCGACAGCAGCTTGGGATAGAAGTCTGTGGATTTCTGGGGCATGGGGCAATCGGCGAGCGCGTTGTCGTGCACGGCGGTGACGGGCGTGGGATTCAACAGGAACGCAATCTGTCCCCTGCCCTTGTCCACACCTTCGCAAGCGAGCGTTGTGTCGCGGAAGTACGCGAGATTCTTTTCCTCACGCACGGCTTGCGCATTGACACCCAGGGGGAGATCGAAGACCAGCCGGTGCAGCAAGGCGACGTCGAGTCGACGCATGATGGGAGGGAGATCCGCGAGCGCACCATCGAGATCAATGTCCGAACGCAGGCGCAGCAAGGCGAGCTTTCCCGGACCCGCATAAGCGCCGAGCGTCGGCCGCTCACCGCCCCCCGCCGTCAGCGTGGCCGCGAATTGCGCCGTCCATTCGCTTGCCGGCCCTTGCACGGTGACGTCTTCCCAGTCGAATACCCCGCGCACATCGGCAGCGAATTTGGTCCAGTCGAAGCTCGGCAGGCTGTGCACCAGCCGGTGAGTGGGCAGAACCGTGAGTCCGTCGGTCTCCATGCGCACCAACGTCATCATCACGTATTCAGCACGGCCGTCCGTGTGGCCCGTCTCCCGGCAGTAGTTTCGGTAGGCGAGCGCCGTTTCGTAACGATGATGCCCGTCCGCGATCACCAGCTTCTTGTCTCGCATCGCCGCCGTTACCCCGGCAATGACCTGGGGATCAGTGACCCTCCAGGCCGTATGCCGCGTGCCGTATTCATCCGTAACCTGCTCCCAGGGCTGCTGGGCTCCGGGTGTGGCCAGCAGGCTCTCAATCGTTCCGGTGGGGTCGCTATAAAGCATGAAAATCTGGCCAAAGTGCGCGCGTGTTGCTTTCAGCAACTCCAGGCGATCAGCCTTGGGACCGGAAAGCGTCTCTTCGTGGCGATGCACCACGCGCGCCGAATAATCCTCCAGGCGCAACAAAGCGATAAAACCGCGCCGTACCTTGCGCACGCCGGGCTGCCCAGGAACTTCATATTCCTGGGTGTAGGGATAAATAGCCGGTCCATGCCCAGACACCAGCACACCGCTTTTGATCCATGCCTGGAAGTCGCGCGCCGCGCGCACGTAGACGTTGTTCGCAGGGCCGTCCTCCGGCAACGCGCGTCCACGAATAATGCGCACCAGGTTGTGCGGGCTCATATCGTAGTAACGCGCCTGCATCTGGGGAGAAATCTTATCGTAAGGCTGTGTTACCACCGTGCCGAGATCGGGAATCTTCTTGGGGTCGTAATAAAGTGCGCGAAAAGGGAGAATCTCTGCCATGTGCATCTCTTTCAGTTGGATTGTGTCTGAAATTTTAGGCTACCATACCACCCGCTGTCCGTCGAGGCTTGTGTGCAGGCGGTGCTGGTGTCATTTTGGAATATAAACCCCCTCGAAACACTAGTCATTCCCGCGAAGGCGGGGAATCCACTCGGCGTGCCAATAGAAATGCATTGCCGAAGGACTGGATTCCGCCTTCGCGGGAATGACTGCACCTGGGAACGCCCGTGTCCGGCAAATGACACCACTACGGTGCAGGCCAATCAAGCGCCCCTTGGCTGGAGACTTGGTGCGGCCCTCGTCCCTCGGCAAACTCTTTCATCCCCCATGACGTGGTGGCCAATCCAAGCTAGAATGAGGGGTTAGGGAATTACCGCCCTCGCTCCGGTTGCCCGCTGCATGTGCCACCAAGCGAGCACACAATCTCTTTCGAAAGGCTGCGTACATGGCTGAATTGCGTTTGGACCCATTTACCCGGCGTTGGGTGGTTACCGGCAAGCGTCCGGTTATGCCGGATGTTCACGATGCAAGCGGAGTTTGCCCTTTTTGCCCTGGAAACGAGCACCTGGCCCCCCACGCCATCCGCGAGTACCGTGACTCCGCCGGCGCGTGGATGGTCCGGGTGTTTCACGACCGCGCTCCGCTGTTCCTTGTGGAAGGCGGCGCTGATCGCCGGGCCGAGGGCATGTTCGACCGCATGAACACGGTTGGCGCCCATGAAATTGTGGTCGAAACTCCGGTGCACGGGGTGACGCTGGCGCAGCTTTCCGAGCAACACTTTGCTCACGTGCTGGAACTTTTCCGCGACCGCATCCTGGACCTCAAGCAGGATCGCCGCCTCCGTTACGTCTCGCTTTTCAAGGATCAGCATGCGCCTTCTCCGACCCTGCGAGGGCATGCTTATTCGCAGATGTTGGGAACGCCGATCTTGCCGCAACTGCTGGAGATTGAATTTCGCTGGAGTCTCGCGCATTTCCTGAAGCGTGAGCGTTGCATATACTGCGACGCATTGGAGCAGGAGTTGCGCCAGGAGAAACGCCTGGTGGATCAGAACGACGATTTCGTAGCCTTCTGTCCCTTTGGCTCGCGCTGGTCCTACGAGCTCTGGGTGGCTCCGCTCCGCCATTCCTCCTCGTTCGAGAACGATTTGACGGAACCGGGGCGGGTGGCGGCGCTTGCGCCGTTTCTCAAATCCTGCCTCCAGCGTGTAGAAAAGCTCTCGCAAGCCCTCCATCTGGTTATCCACACCGAACCGAATTTGCAGGCGTGGAAACCCACCAAAGAGTGGTGGAAAACGGTGCGGGATGATTATCATTGGCACATTGAAATTCAACCGGACGTTGAGGGGGAGCGGCGCTTCCTGGGCCCTGAGGGCTTCCTCTTCAACCCCATTCCGGCGGAGCAGGCGGCGTTGGTTTTGCGTGCGCTGGAGCCCGGCACGGAGCCACAATCCGCAGCTTAAATATGGACAACCCCGTGACTTCCGACATGAAACAAGTTCGGCTCTTGGTTTTTGACCTTGATGGCACACTCGTGGACAGCAAGCAGGATCTGGCGTTGAGCGTCAACGCCATGCGAACCGAGATGGGACTCGCTCCCCTGACGCTCGAATCGATTGCCTCTTACGTCGGCCACGGCGTCACCCTGCTGGTTCGCCGCTCGCTGGGAACACATGCCACCAGCGAGAATGTGGAAAAAGGCCTGGCGTTTTTTCTGAGCTACTATCGCGAGCATATGCTCGACCATACGGCGCCTTACCCAGGAGTTCCCGAGGCGCTCGAAAAACTCAGCGGCTATAAGATGGCGGTGTTGACGAACAAGCCTGTTAATTTCAGCCGCGAGATGATTTCACGACTCGGGTTCGCGCCCTACTTCTCCTACGTCTACGGGGGCAACAGCTTTCCGCAAAAGAAACCCGATCCTATCGGCTTGCACAAATTGATGGAGGACCTTCAGGTTTCCGCTCGCGAGACGCTGATGGTTGGCGATTCTGATACTGATATTCTCACCGGCCGGAATGCTGGCGTACTGACGTGTGGCGTCACTTACGGATTCGGCGCAGATACGCTGGAAAAGGTTTCCCCGGATTTGGTGATCGACGATATGCGGGAACTCCCCCCGATTCTGAACGGCCACCGCAAGGTGTAACGCCGGGAGCTGGATATGCGAATTATGCGGCAAGGCGCAGGGCGTGAGCTGGCCATGTGAGCCGGGCGCTCCAACTTGTCCTGTAACTTTCGCATCCAACCTTAGACGGAAATTCCTATGACGAATGCAATGGAAGCGAGCGGGCGGGCGAGGTCCCTTAAACCGATGGTGAAAAACCGGGCTGCCGGGTCATATGCCAGAGCCCTGTTATTATTAGCCGCCCTGTGCTTGCTTGCCGCGATTTCAGGGTTTTCCCAGCAGCCGCCGGTTAAACCGCAAAAGGAGCCAACTCCGAGTCCCGCCCCGGCCGTGGCGAGCGACGGCGAGGAACAACTTCTTTCCGGCGATTGGGGCCCGGAGTTGCTCTACGGCATCCTCAGCTCGCAGAACCAGGAGGCGCAGTACGCGTTGCTGCGCGCGACCTTCGCCGCGGGGCCCGCGATTATTCCTCAGCTCACCGAGGCGCTGAAGGACGATCGCACTGCCGAGTACGCCGCCCAGTCGTTGGCCTTTATCGGGGGCGAGCAGGCGCTGCCCGTTCTGGAGAAGCTGCTCTCCGATCCCCGCGACCTCAACTTACGGCGCTTCACTTATGGCGCGCTCGCCGAATTCGATTCGCCCCAGGCCACCGACATCCTCTTCGACGCCATCAACAAATCCGACGACGAACCGGACCGCACGGTGACGGAATCCGCAGTCATTGCCCTTACCGTGCGCACGGACACGACTCTGCTTTCGCGCCTCGCCGCCGCGGAAAAAAAGCTCCAGGACGTCGTCATTCAAGACGACCTGGGCAACGCCCGCGCCGTCATCGAGGAGCGTGCGAAGTACCTGGTGACGCCGGAAGGGAAGAAGTCTGGTGCCTCCATCGAGTCCGCGGTTCGCACCTATTTTATTCCGGCGCTGGAGCCGCCACCTGAGCCAGCAGCCCCGGCCGCATCGCCCGCCAGGAAGGTTATTGGAAAAGCGCCCCCTGCGTCATCACTGCCGAAACCGCGACCGCTGATTACCGTCGACGTCCTTAACGTCACCCTTTCACCCGACAAGAATCGCGCCCTGGCGCGGGTGCTCTTTGAGGACCCCACGGCGATGGCCTACTATGATTTCGTTCTGGAAAAGCGCTTCGGCAACTGGACGATCGCAAGCGTCTGGCTGGGACCTGAGGTGGAAAAACCGGAAGTCGGGACACGGGGCACGCGGCACGCGGCCCCGGACTCAGGGTCTGAAGCTCCGCAGTAGGCATTCAGCCGAAACTCAGATTTGTGGAGCCAATCAAATAGCCCGCACCCGGCCGCAGATGCGGAGTGAGGCAATATCCCGTGTCCCGTATCCCGAGTCCCGTATCCCGAATTTTATGAGACACGTAATCGTTGGAACGGCCGGCCACATCGACCACGGGAAGTCCGCACTGGTCTTGGCGCTCACGGGCACCGACCCCGACCGCTGGGAGGAAGAGAAGCGCCGCGGCATCACCATCGATCTGGGTTTCGCACATCTGGATTTGGGCGAGGATCTGCGCATCGGATTCATCGACGTCCCCGGCCACGATCGCTTTGTGAAGAACATGCTCGCGGGCGTGGGCGGCATCGATCTGGTGATGTTGATCGTCGCCGGTGACGAGTCTATCAAACCGCAAACGCGCGAGCACTTTGACATCTGCAAGCTGCTGGGAATTCGCCGCGGCCTGGTCGTCATCACCAAGTCGGATTTGGTGGAGCGCGAGGTGCTGGACTTGGTGCGCCTGGAAGTGCAGGAATTCGTCGCCGGCTCATTTCTGGCGGGTGCGCCGATGTTGGCTGTGAGCGCGCGCACCGGCAAAGGGTTGGATGAGCTTAAGAGCGAACTGCGGCGGCTGAGCCTGGAGGCGCCTCCCAAACCCGCCGATCTGCCCTTTCGGCTCCCCATTGACCGCTCGTTCGTGATGAAAGGATTCGGCGCAGTCGTTACCGGCACGCTGATTGCAGGGACGGTGGAAAAGGAAACCGAAGTTGAGATCTTCCCGTTGGGGAAACGCGCGCGCGTGCGCGGCATTGAGGTCTACAACGTCCCCGCTGCCCGCGCCACTGCCGGCCAACGGACAGCTCTAAATCTGGCAGGAATCGAGGCCCGGCAGATTTCCCGCGGCATGGTGCTGGCCGCGCCCGGCCTGTTCCAATCCACAACAACTTTGGATTGCACCCTAAGCCTTTTGCCCAGCGCCCGGCCACTGAAGAACCATGCGCCCGTGCATTTCCACTGCGGGACCGCAGAGATGCTGGCGCGGGTCGTCCTGCTGGAAGGCAAGGGAATGAGACCGGGCTCAACCGCCTTTGTGCAGCTTCGCCTGTCAGAGCCTGGTCTGTTTGTGCCCGGTGACCGTTTCATCATCCGGCAGTTCTCACCCGTCACCACCATCGGCGGAGGCAGCGTGCTTGACAATGCGCCCCCCAAGCATCGCTTCGGCGATTCTGCGACGGTCGAAGCATTGTGCATCCTGGAACACGGCGAACGGGAAACGCGGCTGGAGCTCCTGGCGCAGCGGGCGGGTGAAGCTACTGCCGCGGCTCTTGCCGCCCGCACCGGTTGGAAGCCTGCGGACGTCCTCCGCGTGGCAAGAACCCTCGCCACACAAAAGCGCCTGGTGCTTCTTGGGCAGCCACCTAATCTGCTTGTGCACACACCGCACTTCGAGCAACTGGCGAAAATCCTTCTGGAACAGCTCGCGGAATTTCATTGGGCTAATCCGTTGGTCGCCGGGCTGCCTAAGGACGAACTTCGCGCCAAGCTGGGCTCGAAAGGCGCGGCAAAGTCTGCCCCCTCACCCGCACTGCTCAACGCTTTGCTACAATCCCTGACATTACAGGGGAAGGTTGAAGTTCAAGGAGAAACGGTTCGACTGGGTGGCAGAGCCATTCAACTGTCTGCGGAGGAAATCGCAGCGCGCGATCAAATTGCCGCCGCCTTTGAAAAGGCTGGATTGGCCGTGCCCAGCGCGCCGGAAGTGTTGACATCCCTGCGCATCGACCGTCCGCGTGCCGAAAAACTGCTGAGGATGCTGGTGAAGGAGTCCGTCCTACACAAGGTTACGGAGGACCTGATCTTCCACCAATCGGCACTACGCCAGCTTCGTGAAATCCTGGCACGCCGCAAAGCACAGAACAATCGCCTGGGGGTGACGGACTTCAAGGAACTCACCGGACTTTCCCGCAAATACGCCATCCCGCTGCTCGAATATCTCGATCGTGAGCGCGTGACGCGCCGCGAAGGTGAAGTGAGGATAATTCTCTGAGGGGAGCGGGAGAAGCTGGGAGTTAGAAGTCAGGAGTTATACGCACGGACATAAATAATTGCGCATCTTTGTAAAATGTGCTTTCATGTAAGACATGAAAGCGCTGACGATTGCGGAGCCTTCGCTCATCATTCTGGGGTTGCAGGATGAGATTCGGCGCAGTGCGGAATCTCGGTATGACCACCGCTTGCACGGCGTGTTGCTGGTGGCGGAAGGAATGAACTGCTGCCGCGTGGCGGAATTGCTGGGTGACGCGCCGCGAACCGTTGAGTATTGGGTTCGCCGGTTCGAGGCGAAGGGCTTGGCGGGGTTACAGGAAGGCGCGCGTCCTGGGCGACCTCCCCGGCTGACGCCGGCGCAAATCGCAGCCATCCAAGCGGGATTGAGAAAACGCCCCGCCGATTTTGGCTTGAGGGGCAATCTGTGGGATGGGAAGACCCTGGCGGCGCACATCAAGCGGGCCCATGGCGTAACCCTGGGAGCGCGACAATGCCGGCGGTTCTTTCGCCAGTGGGGGTTTCGCTTGGTGAAGCCCCGACCGGTGATTGCGCGCGCGGATGCTGTCCGACAGGCTGAGCATAAAAAAAACTCCAAGCCGTGAATGCCGCACCGGACGTGGACCTCTGGGCACTGGATGAGGTGCATTTTCAGCAATACGGCTCCCGGTGNNGAGAAACGGATCGATTTAATGGGCAAAGCTTCTGGGACTTCCTGAAGCTCCTTCAGCGGCGGAGCCGACAGGGAGACCGACGCGTCGTCGTCATCACGGACAATGCCCGGTTTCATCATGCGAAAATGCACCAAGCATGGAGAGAGGCCCAGGCAGCCAACTTCCGCTTGGACTACCTCCCTCCCTATAGTCCCGACTTGAATCCCATCGAACGCGTTTGGAAATTGACGCGTAAGCTTTGTCTCCATGACCAATATTTCCCAACCCTCGACAGCGTAATCGCAGCCGCGGAACAAGAATTCCGCCGATGGACCCATGGATCGGTCACCCTCTAAAGGTTATGCGCCTTATCCTTAACGCCTAGCCATTATTCGCAATTATTTATGGCCGCGCGTATAGAATAGAGTAATCGGAAGGGTTTCCCGTCTTGTGACTCCCACCTCCTAACTTCCCTCTCCGATCGTCTTGAGTGTTTCATCAAGCAGAGAGACCGGCAGCCCTACCACATTGAAATAACACCCGGAA
Organism: Acidobacteriota bacterium; assembly: GCA_003165615.1. Next base: position 31,166 of record PLWR01000679.1, read on the forward strand.
ATGTGGATCACGAATTTCGACGCCAGGCCTTGAATGGCGTACGCTCCGGCTTTGTCAAAGGGCTCGTGGCTGGCCACGTAAGCGCGAATCTGCTCTTCGCTAAGCTCGCAGAAGGTAACAAAGGTGCTTTCGTGCTTGAGCGCCGCAATCTGGTCCGGCGCTCGAACCAGGCAGACCGCTGTGATCACCTCATGCGTCTGGCCGGAGAGCACTCGAAGCATGCGGGTGGCGTCGAAAGGCCCGCTGGGCTTTCCTAAAACCAAACCGCTGATGGTGACAATGGTATCCGCACCCAAAACCAAGCTGCCGGAAGGCGAGCGAGCGGCCACCTCCAGCGCCTTGGCGCGAGCAATGCGGCGGGCGTACTCTTCCGGAAGCTCATCCGGCGACGGCACGCCTTCTTCGGCGCCGCTGGGAACGACCTCAAAATCGAAGCCGGCGTTGCGGAGCAGTTCGCGTCGACGCGGCGAATTGGAGGCAAGAATCATCTTCATGCGAAAGCGATTATAAATTTGTCGCCGGCCCATCTCAAGCCATTTGGTGGTGACGAGTTTTGAATCCACTTGGGATTGCGCAGTTATCCTATGGGACGAGCCTCATGGGTCGAAAGTGAAACGCACGATGATGTTAGCCGCGCACCGGCCTTTAACCCCCTCACCCACCGCCTTGCGGTCCCCCCTCTCCTCCAAGGGGGCGAGGGAAGAACGAGTGTTGGTTTTGTGATGTATTTATGACAGAAGGCGGCAACCCAGAAGGCGGCAACCCATTTCCCGCAGCCGCACAATATGCTAGACTGAGAAATTCTTTGGAGAACAACTGACCGCGCTGGGGCGCACCGACCGTGGATGAAATCGGAAAACTCTTACCTGCTCTGTTTAGGAAACAAATTGGCCGGGCGGAGCCGCATCTGCTTGAAATCCTGATTCCGCTTTGGCCTCGTATTGCCGGCAAGATTATGGCGCAGCATTCCCAGCCTGCCATATTTGCCTCCGGCGTGTTGACCCTCAACACCGATAGCGCCACGTGGGGCACGCAGCTTCGGCACATGACCGAGGAGATTCGCACCGAGATTAACGGCTTTCTGGGCAAGCCAATCGTGAAGAAGTTACGAATCAAGACCGTGACTCAGCAAGGCCGGTTTTCCTCCACCCGGCCCGCACGTGTCGCCGCCTCACCCGTGCCGCTCTGGGCGGAAAAGGCGATGAACACGGAATCGATAGCTGATCCCGAAATTGCCGCGGCGCTGGCAAGCTCTTTTGCCAAGTATTTTAGCCGTCCTGGGAGATCGTGACACACATGGCTTTCACCGAAAAGGATGTTCGTTACGTGGCCGACCTTGCTCACCTCGAGCTAACTGAGGAAGAGGTGACGAAATATCTTCCCCAGCTCGATTCCATATTGCAGTATGTGGAAAAGCTGAACGAGCTGGATACCACTGAAATCGAGCCCATGGCGCAGGTCACCTATCCGGGCTCCGAGAACGCTTCCTTCCGGGCAGATGAGGCGCACAAGAAGTTTTCCCAGGACCAGGCGCTGGCAAACGCACCCGAGCAGGGCGCGGGGAGCTTCAAAGTGCCACGAGTCATCGAGCGGGAGGAATGAACTCTATTTTGGATTTTAGATTTGGATTCGGGACCGCACCTGCATGGTCCCATTCTTCAGTCCAAAGTGCGCCAGGCAGAGGCCAGAAACACATAATGGATTTCACCACACTAAGTATCAGTCAAATCCGCGAATTCCTGAAGAGCCGGCAGGCGTCGGCCGTCGAAATCGCCCAGGCGCATTTAGGGCAAATCGAGGAGAAGGACAAGCAAGTCCGCGCCTACCTCGCCTTATGCCCTGAGCGCGCCCTCGAGCAGGCAAAGAAGGTGGACCAGGCGATTGCTGCCGGCGAAGCGCTCGCTCCACTGGCTGGCGTGCCTGTGGCGGTGAAGGACGTCATCCTGACGCGCGGAACCCGCACCACGTGTGCATCGCACATTCTGGAGAATTTCATAGCGCCCTATGACGCCACGGCGGTTGAACGGCTGGAGCGCGCCGGCGCGGTCATTGTGGGCAAGACGAATTGCGACGAATTCGCCATGGGATCGTCTACGGAAAACTCCAGTTTTTACCCTACCCGCAATCCTCGCGATCTGTCCCGCGTGCCTGGCGGGTCAAGCGGTGGTTCGGCCGCGGCCGTTGCTGCCAACTTTGCCACGGTTGCCCTCGGGTCAGACACCGGAGGGTCCATCCGGCAGCCCGCAGCGTTCTGCGACATTGTCGGTATGATGGGTACCTACGGAAGAGTCTCCCGCTACGGCTTGGTGGCGTTCGCTTCCTCCCTCGACCACATCGGTCCGTTTGGACGTTCGGTGCACGACGTGGCGCAGGTATTGCAAACCATCGCCGGACCGGACCCCCTGGATTCCACTTGCGCCGCGCTGCCCGTGGATGATTACGTGGGCGCGCTGGGCGGCGACATCCGGGGAATCCGGGTGGGCGTTCCGACGGAGTATTTCAAGGGATTGAATCCGGAAATCGGGGATAACATCCAGAAAGGCATTGATCTATTCAACAAGCTGGGTTGCAGGATCGTGCCCATCAGTCTGCCGCACACCGGCTATGCCATTGGATGCTATTACATTATCTGTACGGCCGAAGCCAGCTCGAACCTCGCTCGCTATGATGGCGTGCGCTATGGATTCCGCTCGCCCCAACATGACGATTTGCAGGAGATGTACCGGAAATCACGCAATCTAGGGTTCGGCGCAGAAGTGAAACGCCGCATCATGCTGGGAACTTATGTTTTAAGCTCTGGCTATTATGATGCTTACTATTTAAAAGGCCAGAAAGTGCGTACCCTCATTACCCGCGACTTCGTCGAAGCTTTTGACGAAGTCGATGTCATCGTCACCCCCACGTCCCCCATTCCGCCCTTCAAACTCGGCGAAAAGATGGACGACCCGCTGCAGATGTACCTTGCCGACATCTACACTGTCACTGCCAGCCTGGCCGGAATCCCCGGAATCAGCGTCCCCTGCGGCAAAACCCCAAGCGAACCGCGCCTCCCCGTGGGCATGCAAATCCTTGCCAACCATTTCGATGAAGCAAGGCTGCTGCGCGTGGCCGACGCATTTGAAAAGGCCGGCGGATTCCAAATTAGCTGAGGCGATAAGTTAGGAAATCTAAGGCATGGTCAGCGATCAGCCAGAACCGAAACGCAAGCCGGTTCTGGCTGAAAGCTGATTGCTTCTTTACTACGTTCTTGCTTCGTCCTCGTCGGCCAGTTCCGCTCCCACTGCCCCAGCGGCGGAGGCGGGGAGGGCAACTTCCGCCGGCGTCGTGACTTCCGGCGCAGGCGGCTCGGCTTCAGTGAGCAGCTTGAAGTTCCGGTAAAACTCCAGGCCCGTGCCCGCCGGAATCAGACGCCCCATGATGACGTTCTCCTTCAAGCCGCGGAGGTGGTCCACAGCACCGCGGATGGAGGCTTCCGTAAGGACGCGCGTCGTCTCCTGGAACGACGCGGCGGAGATGAAGGAATCGGTGGCGAGCGACGCCTTGGTAATTCCGAGCAGCAGTGCCCGCCCAGTGGCCGCCTGGCCGCCCTTGGCCTTGGCGCGGTCGTTTTCCTGGCGGAAGCGGAACTTATCCACCTGCTCGTCGAGCAGGAATTCCGTGTCACCCACCTCTTCCACCTTCACCCAACGCATCATTTGGCGGGTGATCACTTCAATGTGCTTGTCGTTGATGTTGACGCCCTGGAGACGATAAACTTCCTGGATCTCATCCACGAGATACTTTTCCAGTTCCTTCTCGCCCAGGACCGCCAGAATATCGTGGGGGTTGCGCGGGCCATCCATGAGCGGCTCCCCCGCCTTGACGCGCTCAGCTTCCTGCACGGAAACGTGCACGCCGCGCGGCAGCAAGTATTCCTTGGTCTCGCCCTTTTCCGGAATCACCAGAATCTTGCGCTGGCCTTTGACAACGTCCGCGTAACGAACGATGCCGTCGATTTCCGTAATCACTGCGGGCTCGTGAGGCTTGCGTGCTTCGAAGAGCTCGACCACGCGCGGCAGACCTCCGGTGATATCTTTGGTCTTGGTGGTTTCACGCGGAATCTTGGCCAGCACGTCGCCGGCGCTCACCATATCGCCATCTTGAACCATCAAGTGAGCGCGCGAGGGCATCAGGTACTTCTTAGATCCCTTGGCCCCGCTTTTTTCGTCGCGAATCACCAGCCGGGGTTGATGTTGCTCATCCTGTACTTCCGTCACCACCCACTGGGACAGACCGGTGACTTCATCGACCTGCTCCTGAAGCGTAGTTCCAGCTTCCAGGTCCTTGAATTGAACCGCGCCGGCGACTTCGGTCAAGATCGAGAACGTGTAAGGATCCCATTCAACCAGGATACTCCCCTGCTTGACGGGAGCGCCGTCGGCAAACTTGATCCGGGCGCCGTAGACCACCGAGTAGCGCTCGCGTTCGTGGCCCTTGTCGTCAACCACCACCACCGCGCCGTTGCGGTTCATGGCCACATAGTTACCGTCCCGGTTAACAACGGTCTGGAGGTTGTGAAACTTGAGGAAGCCGTTGTTCTTCGCCTCCAAGGTGGTCTGCTCGCTGATGCGGCTGGCGGTTCCGCCGATATGGAAAGTCCGCATGGTGAGCTGGGTGCCGGGTTNNGTCAGCACGGAGCGGATTTTCACCCGCTCAATACCGGCAGCCTGAATGGAAGCGGCCAAGTCTTCGTTGACCTCCTGATTGACATCCACGATGACGTTGCCCTCGTAGTCCTTGATCTGCTCCAGCACGACGCGGCCAACGATGCGGTCGCGGAGCGGCTCGA
>PLWR01000030.1 GCA_003165615.1 Acidobacteriota bacterium
CGCGCCCGCTCGCGATGGACGATTTGATTGAGCGTCTTCAGCTCAGCAAAGGCTCCGCGAGCCAGGGGCTCAAATTCCTTCGCAACATGGGTGCGGTGCGAATGGTTTATGTCGCTGGGGAGCGCCGTGTCCATTATGAAGCCGTGGCCGAACTGCGCATTTTGGCGATCCGCTTTCTGCGGGACCAGATTGTCCCTCATTTTGACAATGGCCAGGCGCGGCTCGAACGCATCGCCGAGATGGTCAGCCATCTGCCGTCGGGACAGCGCGCCCTCATCAATGGCCGGGTCAAGATGCTGCAAAGCTGGGGCCGGAACGGAAAGCGTTTTCTGCCGCTGGTAATGAGGATTCTCGGGAAGTAGTCAATAGACAGCGGGCGGTCGCCCGTAGTCGGTAGTCAGTGGTCGGTGCAGTGGACATAACGGGCTGCGGATCCATGCGCAGCCAGCAGATTGGTTTTGGCGAAAACCTTGCCAAACGACCAAGGGCGGCAGCTTGTCTGAAGCCGATGAGGAGCAAGGAGCAAGGGGTCCGGATCATGAGATCCGAGGACTTAAATGCGTGGCAGAAGGCCCAGGAGTTGACCAACGCTCCTTGTGCAACCCAGGCATTGGCCGCCAAAGTCCACGCTTTGACTAAAGGGCTTATCAACTCGTCCTGCAACCGTTCCACTTGAACCTCAATCCTCGATCCTGGATCCGCACGTCCCCCACGCGGGTGCCGTAGGGCTGCATCAAGCACGCGGGAATCGCTCAGACATGGCACGACGGGCAGTCACGCCCACCGCTGAGTACTAACCGTCGCTTACCCACTTCACAAAGTAGTCCAAACACGATAAAGCCGCCTTGTGCCCGCCGATCAAACTCCTTGACTAGATTACGACGCCCAGTGGAGGCTGGGGACGCCGCCGTGAGCCTGAAAGTTATCTACGGTCTGTGTCCGGCGAGTGTCCAGTATGTGTCCCTAGCTGCCGTGACCGGTTTGGCTTATGCATCTGAGGCCCCAGGGGTGTGTTCCAATAATGGACACTAGCCTCTTGTCACAACCCGAAGTGCTATCATATGCGCCAAACTCCACACATTTCGGCTTTTCAGCATGTCAGAATTTAGAATAGCCCCGACCCCTTGAGAACCCTCACCTGCTTTAGGCTGCTCACCGGGGTGGCTTAAGACGCCGGCGGGTTCCCTTCACTCATGTCTGCAATCGGTTCATTACAGACGAAGCGCGAACATAATGCCCCTGATGATTCGTATATTACCGTGCTGGATGGCGTGCGCGGGATCGCCATTGCCATGGTCCTCGTATTTCACTTCTGGCAAGGCAGCGGCGTTTATGATTTGCCGGCGGGCGTTCAGAGTGTTCTCCGTCTGCTCGGCATAGGCCAGAAAGGCGTGGACTTGTTTTTCGTCCTGTCCGGCTTTTTGATCACCGGCATCCTGTTGCGCACCAAGGGCGCGCCGCATTACTTCCGGAATTTTTACGCTCGTCGGGCCTTGAGAATATTCCCGCTCTACTATGCGGTACTCTTGGTCTGCCTGATTGGAGGAGTTGCCCTCTCAGTGCCGCTCTATGCGTGGACTAAAATGTGGTGGTACCTCCTCTATCTCCAGAATGTGGCCGGAACTTTCTGGCCAACCTCAGTTGCTGGGCCAGAGCATTTCTGGTCGCTTGCGGTCGAGGAGCATTATTACCTTTTTTGGCCCCTGGTCGTCCTGCTGTTCAGCCGCCGGGCGCTGGTCAATGTTTGCCTGGCACTGATTCTAGGTGCCGTGCTCATTCGGGCGCTGTTCATCGCCATGGGTCTGGACGTGTTCACCTTCACGTTGTGCCGGCTGGACACTTTGGCTCTCGGTTCCTTGCTGGCGATTGTCTTCACGAGTAATTGGCATTGGACGGCGGTGGTGAAGTGGACGCGTCGCCTCGTACTACCACTGGGGTGCGCGGCCTTTGCTTCGTATTTTGTCCTTTCCGGCGCTGGAAACCCCATCGTGCAAACGGTCAAGTACTCGCTGTTCGCGCTGCTTTGCGCGTTTGCTCTGGTGCTGGCACTGGCGCCTCACGCCGGCAACCCGATGCCCGCCATTGCAAGCTGGGCTTGTCTGCGCGCAATGGGCAAGACCAGCTACGCCATGTATGTGTTCCATCCGTTCATTTACCCGCTGGTGCTTGGCCGACTCTATCGTTCCGTTTGGAGTCCGCTGCGCGGAATGCTCTGGCCCTCGTTGATTCTGGAGTTTGTCCTGGTCGTTGGCCTCACCATCCTGACCTCGAGGCTGAGTTGGGCCGCCTTCGAGCGGCCCCTCCTGAAGGTGAAGGACCGTTTCCGTTACGAACCGACCTGAATTTGACGAAAGGAGAGAGCGATAAATGCCGGCAAAGCGGTTTGCTCGACTCCGTACCATTGCTGTGATTCCGCTGCTCCCATGATCTTCACACTTCCCAACGCATGTCTTCGCTTAAGGCAACTGTAGCCGCATTGTGTCCCCCTTTTCTGCGGGGTCACAAGACGCGCCTCGAAGCCTCGCCGCTCGGCTATCGCTTGGCCAAAGGGGCATTCTGGTCTCTGGCTGG
>PLWR01000035.1 GCA_003165615.1 Acidobacteriota bacterium
GGCCAGGATATTCCTCAACATGCCGCCGTGTTGCTCGAAGCGGAGAAGGTCACGCTCGGCCGGGCTGAGAATACTTCTGGCACTCTTCCACTCCACCCGACGCGCATGAAGGGCTGGCTCAACCGACAACACGGCCGCGCCCGCTCCATCGCCGAAAAGGCAGGCGCTGATGAGCACGCCGGGGTCGTTGTCCAGATAGAAGGCCGCACTGCAAATCTCGACGCAGACGGACAGGACATGTTGCGCCCGGTTCGCCGCCAGCAGGGCTTCAGCTATGCGCCAATTCGGCAACGCCGCGCCGCAGCCTTGCCCAACCAAATCGAGCGCCACGACATCGGAGCGCAACCCCAACCGTTCGCTGACATAACTGGTGAGACCTGGACACAGATAGCCGGTGCAGGTGCTGATAATGATGGCATCAACCTCCGTGGACGCGAGTTGGGCATTGGCGAGGGCGCGTTCGGCGGCTTGGGCGGCGAGTTCGGGTGCGTGCCGGGCAAAGCGGGTGTGCAGCGCGTCGGGTGTCAGGACGAAGGCATCCTCCAAACTCTCCACCGCCAAGTGTCGGGATTCAATGCCGTTTTCACCGGTCAACACCTTCTTGAGCAGCGCGTGGGACCGCGCGTTGAGTTGCGGGAACTGAGGTGCCTGTTGCAGCGCCGCCAAACACTCCGGCTGTGTAAAACGCCGCGGCGGGACGGCCGTGCCGAGTCCGATCAAATACATAGCGCAGGGTGGTGCAAAGCGACGGTAATTCTGTTTTCAATGAGCAAGGCAGGTTGAAACAAATCCGCTTTCGCCCTCCACTGGCTCAAGCCAACCCTTCGATTTTACTATTCATAAAAGGGCAACAATATGTTGCTAAAGCCGAAGGCCGCTATGGGGTGTTTACCCCATAGGGGATTCTCCCAGATACTGGCCGGGGAGCCAGCGTTAAAAATCCGATAATCCGAGATTCGCTCCGCTCGCAGCAACTCCGCCGCCGATAGGTCAACCACTGTTTATTACGAATCGGGTTACACCCCATAGGAGAGGGCACGCCTTTGTCGTAATTTTGTCAATCGGGCGACTACAGGAACGCTTTTGCCATCACGCTGGCGGCAAAGAACAACGAAAAACAAGACGATCAGATGTGTTTAATAAAGCAGAGGGTGGAACCGATTTTGAAGAAATCGGTGAAAGCCCTGTTGGAGCAACAAAACAGGCATGGATGCTGGAGTTTTCCGGCCCACCTGGGATCCCATTATATTTCACTCTTTGCTCTGTTCCTGGAGTGGCTCCGTTTCCGGGGGTTCTCTTCGCGCTTGGATTTGAACCGTCTGGCCACGATCCTTGTGGAGACGCAACTGGCGGACGGTTCCTGGAAGCAAGCCCGGGACCCGGCGATTTCATCCGGCGACATCAACGCGACCGTGCTCAACTATGCTGCGCTCAAGTTTTTCAAAACCTCGATATCGGCCGCAAACGTGCAACCGGCCATGGAGGCAGCCAGAGAATTCATCCTGGCAGCCGGTGGGATCGATTCCACCAATCAGTTCACCAAGACCTTTCTGGCGCTTTTCGGATTGAGGGGATGGGAGGAGATTGGCGAAATCCCCTATTTAATCTTCCTGGAAGCACTGCCGTTCAACTACCGGCAATTTTCGCAATGGGTCATTCCTCACCTGCTTCCCATGGCCTACCTGCGCCACAATCGCGTCTCGCGCAAGATCCGCGGGACCTTCGGGCCGGAGCTTGACTTGGGCGAACTTTACGCCGGGCAGCCTTGGCAGTCGCGCGAGAAAGAAAACGAACCCTCGGCCTGGTATGATGGATTCATGGTCGGCAAGATCCTGCGGCAGCAACGGCCACACGGAAGCTGGGGCGGATATACGGTCTCAACCATGTTCAGCGTCGCGGCGTTGGACCATTTTTACCGAAAGCATCCCATGCGCTTTCCAGCCATTCCGGGAGCGATCAAACGCGGACTCGGGTTCACGGATCAACTGTATTTCGACCACGGAAAGGGGAACTACCTCGGCTGCCTGATGGACGGCGGCGTCTGGGATACCATCCTGGCGGCGCAAGCGCTGGCCCAAGCCGGGGAGACGCGCGATCCGCTGATTCTTGCGGCCAACACTCTCTATGAAACACAGACAGCCGAAGGAGGCTTTCCCTACGGACGGGACTTCGAGCAATACCCGGACGTCGATGACACATCAAGGGCCTTGGTATTTCTACAGAAGATGGCGCCATTGACCGGCAGAAAGGGAGCGGCGGAATCCCGCAAGCAGGGACTCCATTGGCTTTTGAAGCGACAAAACTCCGACGGAGGCTGGGGGGCCTTTGACCAGGACAACATTGGCAGCCGCGTGGCAAAGCTGTTTACCAAGGACCTCACAGATTCGGTCGAGTTGTTTGATGGCAGTTCCGCCGACAACACGGGTCATGTGCTGGCAGGTCTCGGCGCCTACGGGTTAACCGCGAAACACTCCCGATCCGTCCGGCGGGCTGTCCGTTTTTTGCGTCGGGCTCAGGATCCCGGCACGGGTCTTTGGGAAGGCCGCTGGGGCATTAACACTCTCTATGGCACCACCCAGGCCGGAACCGGCCTTTTGCGGGCAGGTGAATCGCCGCAATCGCCTTATCTCCGGATGGCCGCACGCACGCTGATGAGTTTTCAAAATCCCGATGGCGGCTTTGGTGAATCAACCCTGTCTTACCTCGATGATGGCCATCACGGTCGTGGGACAAGCACCCCGACGCAAACCGGCTGGGTGCTCGAGTTTCTCTGCGAAATGAGATTTCACGAAGAGGATACTGTTTCCAGGGCCGTGAATTACCTTCTGGAAACCAGGAGCGAATCGGAATCGTGGCGCGATGCCTCAGTGGTTGGGACGGGCCATCCCGGGATTTTATACGTGGATTATCCAGTCTATCCCCAGGTTTTTCCTGTGATGGCCTTGGCGAACTACCTGGAAACAATCTAAAGTCACTTAAACTGGTCGCCGGCCGGAAATGAGGTTAACCAGAACCATGACGACGGCGAGAACCAGCAAAATGTGAATAAATCCGCCCATCGTGTAACTGGTGACCATGCCGAGCAGCCATAGGACGATCAATACTACCGCAATTGTGTAT
>PLWR01000382.1 GCA_003165615.1 Acidobacteriota bacterium
CCCACAAATACTGCCATAGAGCCGAGAAAAAATCGCTAGTTATTCTGAAGACTTAAGCAAAACTAAGTCCGAAATCCCTGATCAACAGGCTTGGATTGATACTTGGTCGTCTAAATTAGACGGGAACCTCACTCTTGAGGAAAAGAAGACGTTTTTGCAGGAGATGGAGGAGAATGATATTGACGAGATACTTTCGACAGGATTGGCGGTGAACGATGGAAGGTACAAGCCAAGTGCCAGCGAGACGGCAGGACCAATACTCTTTCCGTATCAGGCAACAAAGACAGGATTCAAATTCAATCTCGGGTTAAGAGTTATGTATTTAGAAGCCAGGGAGGACTCCGCCGCTGCCGACACTTTGTTAAAACAAGGTGCAGACACGATAGCTAACTTGTTAAGACCAGGCGCAGATGCAATAGCTACCTTCAATCAGAAGTACCTGAAGAAGGTGCTATCAAATGCAAGGGAAGACCTGAACAGAAAGGACAGTGAGTCTGCGGAGATTGCAGATCAGCTCAAGAAACTGATAGATCACAGCGAAGGTCTCCATGTGAGGGTCCTCGTAGTCAATAAGGGCGGGTCCCCGGTCAGCTTGACCCCTTGGGGCACATTGCGCTTGTTCGCAACGGGGAATCAACCCGACGTTGTTATTCCGCTACGCGCTTCAGAGGATTACTATCCCTCAATCAAGCCTGGCGAATCCCAACAGTTAGGCCTTGATTCAGTAGAAAGCGTTGAGAAAATAGAATCGAAATACCCCCACATCGAGGAAATCTTGAAGTCTGAGACCGTGATGTCCCGCCTGGCTCTGAAGCGAGCAGATATTACGGGCGACGGTGGATGGATTATGTCCTCTACTCGGATACTCACGGCATACGCGGATGCGGAGCCGGAGGCTCGCCGAGTCGGCGACGCATTGAAAAGGTAACGGTCGGCTTCCTAGTTTTCGGGTTCCACTTTCGACACCTCGGAAACAAGAGTCCAAAAGCTGTCCTTAATCGACATCCGAATCCCCAACGCCGAAGCCACCCTCCCCGCCCCTACTTTTGCAGATTATTTCGCTTCATTGGCGCACAATCGTTCCATAGTGTTTTTCACAATCCGTGCAGGCCGATGCGAACCGATCCAGGGGTGGGAGCTAAAAGCTGGAAGCTAGAGCGGAACCAGAGTGACTGTATCCTGAACCGCAACCCTCGAGTCGACGGGACCACCAGGGAGCGGAGACCCGGCACCGACTTCATCAGGTCACACCAACTCTGGTTTCGCTCTAAAAGCTAAGAGCTTCGGCTAAACGCCCCTAACCCCTTTGCCATCAAGAATCTGCAAAGAACTCCAGCAGAATCAAGAATTTAGAGCGTAGCCCCCGCTGCATCCTATTGAAAACAAGGAATTTCCTCACAGAGACGGGGTGGGGGTAGGGAGGGTAATAAAATGTGCAACGAATGCAACCCATCCCTAATCGGCGCCCGAGCCTCCCACCGCCGAAGCCACCCTCCCCGCCCTCACAATCCCATACTTCCAATCCAGAAACCCCTGTAACTCCTCCGGCAGCAGCGCCGCAAACTCCTGCCAGGTCAGCACCTTCAACCGCACCCGCATCTGGGCCGGCTTCACCGCCGCCATCACCCGATACCATTCCTCCCGCAGATCCGGCCTCCGCTCATCGTGTAACACACAAAAGCTGCACCCCTCCGCATAAGCCGCCAGCACATTCCGAATCAGCTGATAGCCCGCATACCCAGCGTCTCCGCCTGTTGAATGACTTATTCCTGTGACGGGTACGGGCTTCAGCCCGTGGATTGAATCAACCAAAGAAGGTTGGGCTTCAGCCCCTGAGGGATGCTCTTCGGAAAACTCGCGTGTGGCTCCTCGCTCCTCTTCTGGCAGCGGAACCCGGATTTCGACCCCGTCCAGATCCTCATACTCCTGCGAATAATCCTCAGGAAACTCCGTCGCCTCCCTGCGCCTCTTCACCGCCAACACCACCCGCGGCAACAACTCCCGCTCGAACACCGCATCGAAGTCCCTGTACCCCTCCACCACCCCAGCCGCGCGCGACTGAAAATCCCCCTCCGTCAGCTTGGCCTCTACCAGCAACCCGCCCCACCGCATATCCACCTCGGTCCTATCAAATCTCCCATTCCCCAGCGGCACCCGCGCCTTCCATCCAAACACCGGCCCCGCATCCCCATCGACCCCCAGCGCACGCCGCACCGCCCCCGACTTCGCCACCCCCGGCGTACAAAATACATTCATCAGCAGCGCATCCGAACTCATGGACGAATCCAGCTCTCGCCACTTTCGTTCCGCCTTCGGTAATGCCCGCTTTTGCGCGTGAATCTTGTTGAAGCGCCGCATCCAATCCGGGCGCCCCGCAATCGCCGCATAGGCCGCATCGAAGAAGTTTCCGTGTCGCCCATCTTCGGGGGTGTATACAATTACGGGCGGGTTGCCGTAGCTCTCCACATGCGCCCGTCCCCTGGCCCACAGCCGGTTCCGCAGCCCCAGTTCCCGTCGCAGTTCGCTTGCGTACCAGCTTGCTCTCGCCGCCGCCATCACGTCACAATCGGCGCTTCCGCCATGCCAGCCGTTCCAAAGACCCTCCGGTATCGCTCCACCTCGGCGGGCGTTCCCAGCGCCTTTGAGTAATTGTCTGAAAGCTTGACCGCCGGCCGGCCCTCCACATCGGTAAGCTTGCACACAAGGCTCACCGGATTGAAGCCGTCATCGCCGAGGGGATTGCAGTTGCGAAAATCGTTGGTCAACAATGTGCCCCAGCCCCCGCTGAAGCGAATGCGCCGCCCCGGCTTCCATTTGCGCTCATCCGCAAAGTCACTGGCCCGCTCGAAATCCGCAGGAGTTGCCCCGTTCAGCAGCGTCCCGCCAAAGTAGGCATGAAGGCCGAGAATCTCCTGCACATCGAGCGCGTCGGAAGCGATGAGCCGCTTCTTGCGCGGGTCGCGCCCCCGCCGCTCCAGCCAGGCGATGTATTCGTCGCCGGCCACGAAAGGATCCATGCTGTCCATGCGCTGGCCGGTCCAGTCTGCCACCCACTCCGGCGCATGTTCCAGGAACTGCGTGGTCCCAAAGGTATCCGGCAGCAGAATCAGCAACTCTCCCTGGTAGGTCTGCTGCCATAGCTCCAGCAGCCGGTACTGCGCTGAACGCAACTCCTCATCGCTCGAGGCCATCGCCGCCAGCGCCATCGGCAGTTCGTGTCCATTGGTGCCGATCGCTTCCAGGTCTTGCTTGTAGGCCAGGTAGGTATTCGAGCTGCCCGCAAAGCTGGTCCCCAGCACGTCGCTCATGGCCTTGACCACATACTCATGCCATAGGAAGCTGTGCCGCCTCCGCGTTCCAAAATCGCTGACGTTCAACCTGGGAACGCCGCGCAGCCGCTCCATTTTTTCCCATAGCTTGGTCTTGGCACGCGCATACAGAACGTCCAGCTCGAACTCGCTCAGCCGCTTCAGGCTCGAGCGTGTCTTCAATTCGTCGATGGCCGAGAGCGCATAAATCTCCCACATCGTCGTCCCGGTCCAAAGACCGTGAAAGCTGAGGCTCAGTTGCCCGTCCTTAACGGATAAGTCGTATTCCGAGAGGCGGAAGTCCCGTTCCAGCCACTCCAGAAAAGCCGGCTCAAAAATGCCCCGCCGTCCATAGAACGTGTTGCCCGCCAGCCAGATCAGTTCGGACTTATGAAAGCGCAGCTTTCTCGTCTCTTCCAGTTGCTCCCGCAACTGCGCCACGCCAACCATCTCGCCCAGGCGCGTCGAGGCCGTGCGATTGAGAAGCGTAAACGACGCATGGGTCGCCGGGAAACGCTTCCAGATGAACTGCAGCATCANNCGCGCCTGGCGATGTTGACAATCACTTATGACCTCACTTTACCGCAACCCAGGCCGCTTGCATCAATAACTTATCTCCAGCACATTGATCGAATAGGGCGCAAAGCTCTGCTCGAACTTCGNNGTCGCGTTCGGCGTCTTCCCGCTCAACGCAATCAGCTTTGCCTCCCGCTCCACCTTCGCCACGCCGGCCAGCGCGATGCTCACCGGTTCCGCTTCCGACGACGCGTTCACCACCTTGATGAACAGCTTGCGCAGCTTATCGTCGCGCGTCGCCGACGCATACACCCGCGGCCCGCCATTGGTCAGCGTCGAAGCCACCACCTCCGTGCCCAGATAACTGCCGAACATCACCTGCGCCCAGT
>PLWR01000274.1 GCA_003165615.1 Acidobacteriota bacterium
CCGACGGCGACATCTTCAGTTACTACTTCAAAAAGTATCACCTGGGTCCTCTGATCGGCATGCGCACCTGGGGAGGTGTTCGCGGTATTCGCGGTTACATCACCTTGCTCGACGGCGGGTACGTCACCCGGCCGGAATTTTCCGTCTACGGGCTCGACAGCAAGTGGGTGGTGGAAAATTATGGCGTCGCGCCTGATATTGAAGTGGATAATACCCCCGACCTCGTCATGAAGGGCCAGGACCCGCAACTGGAAAGGGCTATCGAAGAGGTCATGAAGGCCATCAAAGCGCACCCGAAACATCTGCCCCCACGGCCCCCCGACCTTCCGGCCTATCCCAACGGCCCCGGGTAGAGGAGAAGGCAGTAGGCAGTAAGCAGTAGCGGGTGTAGCGCAGAACCTGCGGTTCAAGGTCCGCGGGTTTTCGACCTTAAATGCGCGTACGCACATCGAAGGGAAGCGGAACGCGATCGATGCGCAGTCCGCAAAACCGTTCTTGGTCCTCCCCGCTAATCCCCGCGTATTCCGGCATGCTCGACCACTTCCAGTCCTCGGGTTTCTTCACTAATCCCCGGCGTACCGGGTTTAAATGGATGTATTCGACCTTCTCGTGATACTCCCGCACGGTGCGCAGCGCCCTGTCGAAAAAGCGTTCTTGCCATAGCTCGCCGGCCTCTCTTCGCCGGACGTTGATGCCAATCATCGAACTCGTCTTCACCGACTTCATCGCGGTGGAAATGGTCAGGGGATACGGTGGATGAATAATGGCGTGCCAGTGATCGGGCAGGAAAACCCACGCCGTCAGCAGAAATCCGTGTTTCTTACGCATGCGGGTGAAGGAGTTGGCCAGGCGCGCAAAATCGCCCTCTTCCAACCTTGTCCTGCATGGCAGTAATTTCACCGCCGCAAAGATAAATCGGTCGTACAGAAAGGGCTGGCGCAGACGCGACATCGGGATAATTTACGCGCACGCCCAACGGCGTGCAAGGCCTAAAAGCCGCGGACCTTGTACAGCAGGTCTGCGCTGCTTGCTCTCAGGACTTCGAATTTATGACTGCCTCAGACTGGCGGCTTAGATTCGGATCGAGTGAATCCTTCGGGAGCAAGCTACTTGTCTGGCGGCATAAGGAAGGAAAAGAAGGTTACGCGGAGTTCCTTCTTGGGAACGAAATTCGTTTTGTGTGCCAGGAAGTGATCGGCGTCCAGCTTCTGGATCGGTCCGTCCCAACACAAGCTAACGTATTGCAATGCGGCTCCGCCAATACGCTGTGAATCTTTTCGCCTGTCGATGATCAGGGTGAAGTCTTTAATCGGAGTTTTCCAAGAATTAGCTGTCGTCAAAATATAGTCTACCCAAACCGTTTCCAAAGGCGCCGCTTCACCAGGCTTGTAATTCTTAATCGCTTGGTTCGTCAGTTCCTTCTGCAAGGATGGATCGATGCACAAATTCTCAATTCCACCGCTGATATCACTGGGAAGCGCCTGCTTGGGGTTCAGCTCGCTTGGGAAAGTCATCCCGAATCCGATGCTCGGCGTATATTCATGACGAACATGCAGTACCCTGTGAGCGGGAAATGTCTGCATCCAAGAATATGTCTTCACATCTTCCCACCCTGGCAATCCAGGTGGGGAGTCATCCGGTCCAGAGATCAATCCCAAGCGAATTAGCTGGTCGCGTGGCCCCTTGGGAACCTTGGTGATTTGGCCTGTCGGATGTCCCTCCCCCCGGTCGAAGTCGAGATGACCGAATGATGCGATATCAATCCCAAGACTCTTCAGCAAATCCGTGTAATCCCGCCCGCGTAGTTTCGCTCGGACGTCGACGCTATACTTTAATTCCTTGCCTTCAACCCATAAACGAAAGTCGCCGAAATCTCTTGTGCCGCCTGCATCAAGAAATCCAACATCGTAGGGCGGAATTGGAAACGCCACTTCGGTCGTGATGTTCTGATCCGTCTGATTCAGGAATTCATATTCAACGGTAACTTTGGCCTCACTGATCGTTAGGCGCTCCTTTTCCATGGAGATGTTCGCCTCCCGGCGCAACTGAATTCCACCAATTGCTCTCGACGCCGCGCTGTCATTGCCGAAAACATGAGTGAAGCCGACGCAGGCCATAATCAGCGCCAACATCAACCAAGCGTGCTTGCGATCTAGCTTCATCAATTCGAGTTCCCTGGCTGAACGGCCACCGGAGAGAGCGTTATGGGTCGGACCAGACTGCATCCATATATCACAAAGAAGGAGAAGTTTGAACCGCCATTGCGCGACCGGATTCCCACTGTGACAAATCGCCTTCGTGACGAGTGGGCTCCACTTGGACCTAATACGGTCATCCCACGGCGGTGCTCGGAGTGGCCGAGGATCTGGACGTCTTGTCTCCCTCGCTGGCAAGCTCGCGGCTTCGTTTCCTACCGGTAGGAAATCGGCGGCGGGAATTGTAAAATTTTTTCCTACCGGCAGGAAATTGGCCCATTTTTCTGTTGACAACGTACCTTGCCTCAGCGCTAGCCTTAGGGGGTGAGGATCGCGCCGTCGGACGGTGGCGGTTAATTTGCCGCGGCGCTCATGCGCTGCCCCTCCATTTCGCGGCGAACCCCTGTGGGCCCCGCCGGGTAACCACCCCAGCGCAAAGGCGTGGGCAACCGGTGCAGGGTAATTACCCCACCGCTAGCCCGGACTTCTCACCAGCCTGCGGGCAGTGGTGGTTGCAAGCCCCGAAGGGGCGCTATATTACAGCCCAGGCCATCGGCCCATGAGCGCTAACTTGACGCGTCGATTCCCATTCCGAAGCCGCGTAGCGGCGACGTCATGTAGCCCACGGCGAGCCAGCCGTGGGTTAACAGTCTCCGAAAAATGCTTCTCCAGCCCCATAGGGGCGACGTCCGGCAGCCGTTTGACCTGACGTCGCCCCTACGGGGCTCAAAATGATTGTTGTCGTGCATGCGTTCCCGCGGCTGGCTCGCCATGGGCTACATGACCACGCCCGCTTTGCGGGCTTTCGGGCGCTCATGGCATCAAGTTAGCGCTTATGGGCCAACAACCTGGGTTTCGCGGACGGAGCTTTGCGCTAAGCCCTGAAGGGGCGCGCTAACGCCCCTCGCAATGCTCATGAGATTCCCGGTTGGTCCCCAGCGGCAGGGCGAAACGGTGGTTTTCTGGGTCGCCCCTTCAGGGCTCGGCCGGGTAACAATCTGTAGACCCAGGCCGATGGCCTGGGCTGAGTTATCACGCCCCTTTGGGGCT
>PLWR01000380.1 GCA_003165615.1 Acidobacteriota bacterium
ACGGCGTTCGGCCCGGGCCAGCGCCTCTGGCCCCTACATCTTTGGCTGGCTGGCGCAGACGTGATTTTCAATGTCTGCGGCGCGGCGATCCTAAATTGCAATCCCCATCGAACCGCAGGCCTGCAAGAGGCGAGGTCTGCGCCGGCCCGCCTGCCACTTTTCACTCTTCACTGCTCTTAGCCACTCTTCTTCCGTCCCTTCGGAAGATGGCAGACCCCAGACATCGGGGTCTGCGCCAGCCCGCGAAGACATCGTGAGGCTTATACCGTTAGCGTCTGAAGTTGCCGCTTAATTCAATTCATTTATAAATCCATTCAGGATGTTCATATCTCCTTGAATTTCATCCATTGTGACTCCCAAAGTAGTCATGTGGGCGCTGAATCTCTGCGCGTAGATGGGGTCCAAATTATGTTGTAGATATATCTGAATCTTTGCTTCCCATCGCCTGCGAGCGGCAGTGCAATCAGCTAAATTCTTAGAGCATACAGTTTGCTGCAAGGTATTCCCTTCAGTAAGAAATACTCCTAACTGTAGCCGCACATCTTTTCGATGGGCCTTTTCTTTGGATTCTTCCGTGGGGACACCGAAGGCTTTGATCTTCTCAGTTAACTGAACGTTTTCGTTCGTTAGCTTCTTATTCGCATTTACAAGTCCCTCATGGTCCTGGTAGACCGCCATGACAGCGCAGTAGACAAAAAGCAGAGCCCATACTCCGAGGGTGATCTTTGCGCCGTTTCCTATGCTTCTCCATGTCGGCGTCATGGATTTACCCTCGCGACGCCTTGTGGAAATATAGTCGTAAATTGGCGAGGCGAGTCCTGAGCCAAGGCCAACGGCAGTTGTGCCATAGTGCGATAGCCACATTTTGACGACTTCGGCTAGGAGATTAAGGAGGTGATTGAACATCCGCGAAGTTTACTGCGATTCGGGGCAATTTCACAGCCTATACCATGTGAAACCGAAATTGACCCATTATCCTTCCATCCGGGAGCTTTTATTCTTGACCCGGTGGTGTTACAATCAGCTCATCAAGATTTGGTAGACATATTTCTGGGAACTTGGGCCAGGCAAAATTCGAATCCAAGCCATCCTGCAAGGGAGGGATGGCGAGGCCATGGCTGGCGGCGGAATTTTGAAGCGTAGGAATCAGTGCGCATAGGAATGACCGCCGGGCGGAGTATCGCTATGAGCTCGAATTATTTTGTTTCGGCAACCAGGTTCTTTTCCGGAGGGGACAATGAAAAAGGTTTTGGGGATCATCCTTGTAACGCTGACCATGACCAGTGGCGCGTGGGCGCAGACCAAGAAGCGCATCGCCATCATGGATTTTGAATTTACTGCCGTGCAGGATGCCGCGAAGCAGATTTTTGGCGGTAGCAGCCAGGACGTAGGCAAAGGAATCGCCGACATGATGGTCACCAAACTCGTCCAGGACGGCGTGTACTCCGTGATTGAGCGCCAAGCGCTCGCCAAAATCATTTCGGAGCAGAATTTCTCCAATAGCGACCGCGCCAACCCGGAAACCGCCGCGAAGATCGGCCGGATACTGGGAATTGACGCCATGGTGATCGGGAGCATCACCCAATTCGGCCGCGACGACCAACACCGCAACATCGGGGGCAGCGCCATTGGCGGGATCACCGGCCGGTATGGCATCGGCGGCGTGGGCACCCATAAGGCCAAGGCGGTGGTGGTGATCAGCGCGCGTTTGGTGGATACGAACACGGGTGAGATTCTGGCGGCGGCCGATGGCAAAGGAGAATCGACGCGCTCAGGCACCTCCTTGCTGGGAGGGGGAGGT
The DNA here is from genome assembly GCA_003165615.1 of Acidobacteriota bacterium. The sequence continues at coordinate 1,802 of PLWR01000380.1, forward strand.
AGTGACGCGGGGGGCGGCGGCGGCAACTTCTCCATGGGGAGTTCGAATTTTGGTTCCACCATCCTGGGCGAGGCCACCAACGCTGCCGTAGCTGACGCCTCCAAACAATTGGAAGATTCGGTGGGAAAACTTCCCACGGTGGTGATTAACGTTTCAGGATTGGTTGCCGATGTGAGTGGAGATACCTTGATCCTGAACGTGGGCACCAAGGCCGGGGTTAAGGTGGGCGACCACTTGGGCATTTTCCACAAAGGCAAAGAGGTCCGCGACCCTGCAACCGGCAAGGTTTTGAAGACGATTAACATCAAACTGGGCGATATAACAATTACCGAAGCGGATGAGACCTCTTCCACGGGCACTTTTTCGGGGCCCACGCTTCCCAAAGTCGGCGACGTCGCGCAGACGGTGCAATAGCAACTCTTTTCCTAGTGGAGGTCAGCAATGAGCTTCAAAATCGGGGATACGGTCGGGGACTATCAGATCATCGGCCTGCTGGGCGCGGGCGGCATGGGGAAGGTTTATAAGGTCAAGAACACCATCTCCGACCGCATCGATGCCTTGAAAGTCTTGTTGCCCGATCTTGCCGAAGACCCGGAGCTGGCAGACCGGTTTATTCGCGAGATCAAAGTGCTGGCAAGCTTGAATCATCCCAACATCGCCGGCCTTCGCACCGCATTTCGCCTGGAAAATCAGCTCCTCATGGTCATGGAGTACGTCGAGGGTACAACCCTGGATGAGCGGACCAAGGCGGGGCCGATTCCCCTCCAAGATGCCATCAACTACATCACGCAGGCCCTCTCGGCGCTGGGTTTCGCGCATAAACACGGCGTCATTCACCGCGACATCAAGCCTGCCAACATGATGCTGACCCCTGACAACGTGATCAAGCTCATGGACTTTGGCATCGCCAAAACCAAGACCGACAAGAAGCTCACCCAGACCGGCACCACCATGGGTTCGCTCTTCTACATGTCGGCCGAGCAGGTACAGGGCAACGAATTGGATGGGCGCTCGGATCTCTATTCGGTGGGGGTTTCGCTCTACGAGCTGGTGACCGGTACGCGCCCCTTCCAGGGCAAGAGCGATTTCGACATCATGGTGGCGCAACTGCAACAGACTCCCATGGCGCCGATCCAGGTAATGCCCGGCCTGCCCAAAGCACTCAATGACATCATCATGATCTCGTTGGAGAAAGAGCCTGCCAAGCGGTTTCAAACCGCGGAAGCCTTCGCCGCCGCATTAGGAAGCATCACCCACTCGCTGGGTGCGACCCCGGCGCGTGCCTCCGCCGGCATCCCGCTCCCCGCGCCGGGATTGCCCCGGGCGCAAGGTACCGGCACCGCCGCCATGGGAAGCATCCCCCCAGCGTACAACGCAGCCCCGGCGCAAGGCTCGGCGACAGGCTTGATGTCAACCCCGACCGCGCCACCGATGGCGGTGGGTGGGAGTGTTTCCACTCCGGGAGGTTTCATCGCTACCGGAAGTTTACCCACGGTGATGGCTCCGCAACCAGAAGCCCCCGCGCCTCCGACGCCGACGTTCGCACCACCGACGCCGCCCCTGATGATCCCACCGCCGGTACCCTCCCACGGCGTCCCCCCGCCCCAAAAAACCAAGAGTTATACGGGGCTCTACATGACGCTGGGGGCATTGATTGTCGTGGCGATTCTGGCCGTGGCGGCGATCGAAGGGACCCGCTTCCTGAAAGCCCGGGCCGGCGGCGACCAATCAGCCCAGGTGAGCACAACCAATTCCATTTCCGTAGCCCCCGCCACGTCAACCCCGGACGCCAGCGCCCAGCCGCAGACGGGCGCACCGAATTCCGCCAATCCTTCAACCTCTCCCGGCGCCGAGGCGGCACAGTCCATTGGGGCCTTCGGGGCGGCAGGTAATGCCACTCCCCCTCCGGAGGCATCGGCAGCTTCCGCGGGCACAATTGCGGCGTTGCCTTCCACCCAAAATCCGGTTAATGCCGGTGGAAACGCGACGTACCCTTCCAAGAAATCCCCGAAGTCCCACAACACTCCTGTCAATATGGCGGCGGGAGGAGGGCAATACACCCCGGCCCCTGGGGGTGGCGGGGCAGGCCAAGTCAGTTCGACCGCACATGGGGGTGGAGCAGGCCCGGTTGCGCAAGCACCCACGGGGAACAGCGCCGCCAACGCCCAGGAACTTGCGGAGCTGGAAGATCTGCACACCAAGCTGGCAGTCCGCGCCCTGGCCGAAAACGACAGCGTGGAGAACCTGCGCAAGCAAATGTCGGCAACCGGCAACAACTTGCGCTCCGATGTATCTGCCTCACAGACCCGCATGAAGATGTACATGGACAAGTTTGACGCAGCGATGAATGCCGGCGACCCGGTGGCAGCCAGGAAGTATATGGGGCTGGCAGAGCACGAGGTTGAACACCTGGAGAAATTCTTCGGCAACTAGGGAATTAATTGGAAATCAGGTATTCTCCGGGTGGAGGATACCTAGTATAGTGCGCCGCCAATAGCAGTACATTCGATTCACCTGCGTTCCATTGCAGTGCCGGGCTTTACGGGCTGTGGAAGGTGGTTCGGCGCGCCGGCAGGGGGTTTCGCCCCGGGCTGCGGATGGGGCGCGCGAAAGTCCCCCACCTCGAGAAACCCGCCTGAAATCAGGACGCCGATCAGCCTGGCAAATTCTTCCGCCGGGTCTTCGGGGTGGATGAAATTCCGGGCCTTGCACCTCTCCCACAGTTGCCGCACCGTCGCCTGGCCATCACACATGGGTATAAGGAAAGCAACCCAGGGGTCCACCTGGCAGTCCATGGCAAAAGGATCTTCGGTGTGCAGAGCCAAATGCTCCGGCAGCAATTCGCCTTCTTTCATTCGGTGAACGACGCGAAGCTCCAGCGATGGCCTGGCGATGGGAACCATTTCCAAAAGATCGTTAATGGCCGATGGTCCGGCGGCAAACGTTTCCCACTTGAGAAGCCAGGCAATTTCCTCACGCCCGGTTCGCCGGCCGGCGGAGCGCCGAACGGTGAAAACGCTTCGAGCCTTGTTTTTTCGCTGAATGATGATCCAGCCGTAGGCCATAGACTCCACACCCAGACGAGAGAGGTTGTCGCGCATCAGGTCGACGACCTCAAAGCCTCCTTTTGACTTCAGTGCGTAAATGAAGGCAGCATCCTTGGGGTCTTGTCCCCGCTTCTCAACAACGGCTATATCAAACTCCGTATGACCTTCACCTAACCAACCCCGGACGCGTTCCTGCAAGGGGGCGCCTTGGCGGTCCGACCCTTGCGCGAGGCAATAAAAGCATCCCCCCGGCATCAGGAATTCAGGCAATGCTTCAACGCAGCGGCGGGTGATTTGTTCACCATCGGCTCCGCCGTCATAGAAAATCTGCGCGGGGCGCAATACCGGCATGTAGGGCGGGTGCGCCACGATGCGGTCAAATTGCAGACCTTCCACCCCCTCGTAAAGGTTGCCCTTTAGCACGGTGACGTTGTCCGCTCCATTCAGCAAACGGTTGAACTTCGACATTTGCGTGGAACGCTCCGTAATGTCGATGGCCCAGGACTTCTGCGCATAGGCTGAGGCGGCCAGCGCCACGGCGCCCGTGCCGGAACACAACTCCAGGAAACGGCCGCACGGGGTCACGGGCAGCGTGGCCAGAAAATCCGTGGTGTTGGGGGTGATCGCCGGGTAGACGATATCATCAGGAGCTTTGAACTCCTTGCCGTCCAGGGCGAACCATCGGTCCGAAACAATGAACAGCGACCCAACGGGATAGAGCACCACGGGGCACCGTAGGCGACTGCCGTCGGCGGGATCGACGGTCACCAAACCCAGGCTCGTCAGCGCCTCGACCACCTGCGAGGTAAGGACGGGCTCCAGTTCATCCCTGCGGAGGGATTCCCCCAGCAAGAGCAGGCGCGTGAGGAGGCTCAATTCATCCGATTCCTTGGGAGGAGCAGGAAGCTTTTGCCGGGTCGATAGGAGGTCGAGCAGTTCCGTTACACCCAATCGGCCGCATATCGATTTCTCATTGAATCCGGCAGCCCGCAGACAATTGCGGAGAAGCTCAAAGCAGGGCGAGTTTTGAAGATACAGTGACATGGGAACGGGGACCTTCCCGGGGCATACGCATCATCGTTCCGGGCACGGCAAGTGATCGCGCACGGGGAAATTCACCTCATGAGCACTGCCGTTTGTGCTGCTTTCTGGAGGAACCCTTCGAGTTCATCGTCAATGGCCTTGCTCACCAGGCTCATGTCGGTTACCCGCTTGCCGTTTTCATCGAGCCAGTCGAGCGTTCCCGAATCGAAGACTTGCAGGAGGTCCGTGCGCAGGGCGGCGCGGTCGCGTGACCCATCGAGCAGGGCGAGTATACCCCGATGGATGGAGTTTCCCAGTTTCAAGGTTCGGTGGTGTAGCGTCGCCACAACGTCACTCCGTCGAGCCTGCCATCGCGCGAGGGGACTGGCGAGGGGCTTGTCGCTCACCTGCACAACATAGGGGGGGGCATGGAGGTGCAGATCCAGGAGGCCCGCACAGTATGCCGCCCAGATGAACTCGGCAATATCCTGAGCGACGTCCTGGTCCGGCTTGGGAACGAATCCGAGCTTTTGCCGGGCGCGCAACTCGACATCCGTCACCAGTTGCTGGAAGGGAATGCGCTCCGGGTCCTTCTCCCCGAGGTACCAGAACAGAGCCCGCGCCAAGGGATCGGCGGTCGAGAGTTTTGCCCCTGCACCACTCTGAAAAGTTTCCTCAACCCCCGGCTCGGAATTGGGGGCGGGCGATTCGGGCATGGCAAAGGTCGATATCAAATACCTTCTCACACAGTCTGGCTTGATGGTCCGATTCAGAGGGACATCCGGGTGGCACAAAAGGGTCTTGCGGAAATGACGTCCGCGCATGAAATCCAGGTATTGTTCCCTCAGGACGATATCATCCGCAATTTTATCGAGGACCTCCACGGCTTTGGGCGTGAGCCCGCGCGGGACCATATCGAAGAAATCGGCCTCGCCCAGGAATTGCAGGTCGTGCTGGCGAGCGTGTTCCATGAACTGATGGAAGTAGAGAGGGGCGAACACTTCCGCGAGTTCATCATGGTAGAGCGCCTCCAGGGATCTCCCTGAAAGGCGTTCCAACTCTCCCTGTAGGAACTTCGTGTAGGGTTCAAAGTCTCTCTCCAGAGAGTTAGCAAGAAGCTTCAGAAGGTTCAGGCCTTGCTGCATCATCTGTTGTGGGTCATGAAAGTCCCGATTGTGGAACAACATCATTTCGCGGAGCATCAAGCGGTTATAGCAGCCGGGGAAGGTGTTGTAGCTGATATACGCAACTCCTTGGGGAGCAAGGCTACCCTTGCACAGGGCCATGATCTGCTTGCAAACGGGTTCCGGAACCCAGGAGTACACGCCATGCGCAATGATGTAATCAAACCTCCCGTAATCGGGGGCCATCTCCATCAGATCGAGATGACGAAGGGTGAGGTTCTTGAGCCCCACTTCCTCCACAAGGGCGCGACCTTGGGCAATCGCCGTCCCCGCTACGTCCACGCCCACAAACTCGCTCTGCGGCAAGCCCACCGCCATGGCCGCCAGGTTCACGCCATCAAAGCATCCCACCTCCAATACCCGACACTGTTTGACGGGTGCGGGTTTCATGCCGAAAAGTGTTGCCACGGTCGCCAACCGGTCAGGATGCGTGTAATAGATCGGAAAGGATGGGTAGGCCACCTCGTCGTACGCTGTCTTTCGGGACTCTTCCATGTATGCCCTCAATCCTCAGAACCAGTCCTTCACAGGTGTAGCGCGTCTGTTCTGTAGGTCCGCGGTTCGTCCCCTGTGGGCAAGGGAAAACTGCGGACGTACAGAACAGGTCGCGCTACCCTCCTCGCAAATGCATTCGCTGCCTATCCCGACTTGTCGGGACTCGCACAAAGCGCTCGCTGCCTACTACGCTAGAGGCTCCATCGCCCCGCGAGCGCGCTGGGCGGGTCGGCGAGCGATTGGAAGCGGACCAGGCGAATGACCGGCTGGTCCTTCAAGGAAGCGAGCGGCATGAACCCCTTTTCAATCATCTCCTCGGCCGACGTCTGGGTCATCAAAACTTCCGCGCACGGCTTGGTTCTCGACTCGCCTTCCACGGTGTAAATGTGAATGGGCAGGCCCGCAATCTCCGCCAGAGTTCCCGGCCGGAGCTCCCACCCCTGCTGCGTGAATGTCTGTGCCAGCAGCAAAGTAGCGGCAAAGGCCGGGTTCGCCCAAAGATAATCCTCATGGGCGTCGGTGTCCGGCATTTCATCGAAATCAAAAAGTTCGGTTGATTCAGTTTCCTTACCGTAGGGCAGACGAATCAGAAAGCGGGGCAAGGTCAATCCCACAAAGCGTGCTTCCGGCAGCCCCCTAACCGCTTTCCATGCGGTTGCCGCCTCTGGGGCAAGCGGCTTCGTCCATTGGCGCCGGTCGGGCAAGTCGGCAATAGAATCGCAACCTAATAGATTGGGGTTTGCCCCAGCGAGGAAGGGGGCGCCCGCCCTTGCGGCCACCTTCGCCATGCGACCGGCCAGTTCAGCATCTTCGCGCGAAGAGTTGAAGGTGTAGTTCCCCGCCAGAATTGCCCAGGGTTCAGCGCCGGGAGTGCCCACACTCTTCTCCACCAGCAACCTGTAGGTCCCCGAGGAAGTGATGCCCTGCGAGGATGCGAGGTCTTGCGCGAGTTCCTCCTTGCTAACGTCGATCAGCATCAGTTTGAGCCGGGAATTTGTTTCAAGATTGCGCGTCAGGAAAAAGACGGCGCGCCAAGCGGACTCAAGGGCCTGGAACGCGGGCAGGTGAAGAAGGGCGCTCATCTGCGCGCTGGTCGCGAGATCGATCAGTCCCAGCGCCTCGGCCTGTCGAGGATCAGCCTTGGGGACGATGTGCGGAGCAATAATTCCACGGACAAAGGAGGTCCAGGGGTCGGGTATGCGAGAAGAACGCGGCTCGTCCGCTTTCCTTTCCGTCTCCTCCAGCATTTGGTCCAGGAAGTTTCCCGAAATGGCCTGCTGAACGTCTGCGCTCGCGTCCCTTTTGGTCTCTCCCGGGGCTGGCGCCGCCACTGGCGGGGTCGCTCTAATCCCCAGTTCGCCCGCGGTCGCGGCGAAAGTCTCCGGGTTGCTGAGTTTCTCGCGTGTGTCACGCAGCTTCTGAAACAATTGGACCCGCCGGAAGAGGTTGTCGGGATGAAAGTCCTCCAGATCGGTGAACTTCAGGATGATGGGATAGCCGCCCTTTCCACCCATGCTGAATTCCAAATGGGGAGCCATCTTGGCGAACACGGAATCGAAATTATCCCGGTCAATCAGCGTGGCCCGGCGATTCGCCACGGCCTCACCGATTTCCATGAGCTGGCGATTCCCGCGACCCGTAAAATCGCCGAGAATTGCAACGCAGAAAGGGGTTTCCGACCCGGGCTTTGCTTCAACCTTCTCACCGCCTGCGGTCACGTCGAGATGAATCTCACCAAAAGAGTGACGATCCGGCATGGGGATGCTCCTACTTCTGCAATTTGAAATTGCCTCAGTCTCTAGGATTTGAATGGCAAAAGGAATTGTACGCTTAATGCTTCCCGCGTCCAAGTCCTGATTCGCCCTTAAGATTGATCACCGGCGGCTGCGAAAGAGATGGTGTCGCAGGCCATCAAGAGTAGCCGGGGAGAACCATGGGGTGGGAGAAGCTGTGGGCGATTACATGATGAATGCCACCCACTCTCCCTCCAGGTCAAATTCGTTCAGCCCCCCTGCGGCGTTTTTCAGGAGATAGCCTTTCCACTCACCTGCCAGGTCGAAGATGTTGTATCCCTGCCGCTGGTTGTCAACCGCAAAGGCTGACCACTCAAGGTTTTGATCAAACAGCAGGAGCACCGCCTTGTTGGGAGTGTTCACGATGTAACCGATGAGTTCCGAATCAGGCGTCCAACGGCGCAACCCGGAATAATGCGAGGTCTGTTTAGGGTCGAGTGCAGCGTTGGCCGTGGGATTGAGAAGGGGCGTGAAGAGCGGGTATAATGACCGATTGAATTTCGGGTTGATTTGGCCGTTTCGTTCCGGGTTGATCCAGGGATTAAACCGAGGATTGAGAGATGCGTTCGCCTTCGGATTGATATTGGGATTGAATCCAGGGTTGATGTTCGAATTGAATCGAACGCGCGCAGGGGGATCGGGCATGGGAGTCATTCTATATAATCTTGCCGCGGCCTTATGGGAGTTTGGGAGGAGAAGCGCTGCCAGAGCGGGGGTCGCGTGGTCGAGATTGGCTGCCGGTGCCGCGAGACTCCCTGGACGCGCTTTGGCGCTGAGCGGCCAATCCCCTTCCCGATTCGATGAAATTTACTCAATTTCCGCTGGAATCCGGGGAATCCGGCACAGGTCACTTACAACGAGCTAAACATCTTGACGATGCCCGAATGATCAAAGGGTCGACGGCTCCCACCCGGGAGTTCTATTTCGGTTTTGTCCACGTAAAAGAGGATGCGGGCGATGAACCGCCCCTCCAGGGTCAGGTCAGCCAGCGCTTCCGCCACAGATTTCTTACTCTCCGGGGCTGCTTGTTTTCCGGTTTTCTGGGCGTTAATCAATAATTTGCCGGCAGGAAGGCGGCCTATTCCCGACCAGCGGAAATCAGCTCTCTTATCGATCTCAAGGAGTGCCCCCAGCGCTTCAATCGCATCGTTGATCTGGTGGAAAGCGTCGTTCATTCGTTCCAGAAGTTCGCTATCTGTCATTACCTGTCCTCCAATAAGTCATCCGCTCAGCACCTCCATGAGCGGAACCCCAGGGACCTTGCCTTAGCGTGCTACATTCGATACACAACGCAAGGAGGAGAAGTAGCCCTTCTGCAAAATGGGAGGGCCGCCGAGGGTATCCAGGTCGAACTGCACGGTTACCGGCTTTCCGTTGGGAGCCGTTACCGGGCGGCCGCCCGCGACGCGCAGAACCCACTCCACGCTGTAAACATTCCCATTCTGCACGGTTTTGTCGGCATCGGCAAAGAAGTGGAATACGCCCCAGGTTCCTCCGTAGGCGGGAAATCCCAATTCCGACCCACCGGAGATCTTCACGGTCAGCGAAACGCCCTGGCCCGTTCCCGGCCACGAAAACTGCTGGAACGAGGAGCTTCCACCGGAAAAATTCAAGGATTGGCCGTCAATATTCATGGAGCCGCCACTGACGCTGTCGGTAGGGTGCGGTCGCAGGGCGTACCGATATTGAAGCTGCCCAGGCGCGCCGGAATAGAGTGACCGCTGCACGCCGGCCGCACGGTTAAAGAAGGTCAGGAAGGCAGGATTTACCGCCTGCGTCGCCGAGGGGTTGGCAATGTAACCGCTCCCCTGAGGCAGGAGAAGGTTCTTCAGGGCCGCATTATAAAACTGGCCCAACGCGCCGTTGTTGGGATCGAAAATCCCCGCCATATCCTGCGGAGTCGCTTCCAGGCTAGCCTGGGGGGTGAAAGGGAACTTGGATTCTATCGGACTCATCTGTGCGCACAAACCCGCGCCACTCACCGGACCCGGTTTCAACACCGCGGTAATCGACGTTATGGGAGCTAACAACAAATTCTGGACTGTCTGGTCGATGTGGCCATCCTGATCAATTTTGAATCCCTGGCCAATCTGATTGGCGGCCTGTTGAGCGGTGGAAACGTTGGGGAGGCACTGGGCCTTGGCGGCATCCTTGTCACCCGGGGCGTTGTTGGCCTGATCCAGGCAGACTTGGAGGCCGCTGAGACCGGCGACGTAAGGCTGATTCGCGCCGCCAATATATTGATCCTGGCAATTGGGTGAAACGACGGACTGGACGGACTGGAACGCCTTCACCACATCGGCCTGGTCCACCGACGTGTTTTGCGCCGCGACGCAGAACAGAGCCAGAAGCGGGGACTGGTTTCCGGAAAGCTTCAGGAGTTTTTGCGACGCATCCGCAAGGCCGGCGTAGCGGACCACATTCCCGTTCCTCAGGAAGGCGCGCCATTGTCCGATAAAATCTTGTTGATATCGGCTGCGCAGATCCGTGCCGAGTTTTGTCAGGTCGACGTTGGCAGTATTATCCTGCCCCAGAACCCACTGCTCACCACTGAAATACTTGGGCAGATTCTGCAAGGCGTTTTGCATGAAGGCCCAGCCGCTCTTGGTGAAAGCGCCACTCACTTCGGTGCGATCAACCACGACTTCCGCGGAACCGGGAAATTTCTTATTGAAGTTGATGGGCGGATTGGCCTTCGCCGCCTCGGCCAGCATGAACTGGTATACGCGCTCCCCGCCCGAGAATTGGGAGATGTAATTGCGCGCCCGGGCCACCACCAGCGTGTCATTCTCCGAGGAGTACGGGTTCTCGATTTTCAACTGCTCGCTGTAAAAGTCGAACTGCTTCTGCGCCAGCTCCAAACGATCCTGATCAATGTCCCGGCCGGAAACCCATGCTTTCATCAGCACCGGCGAAAGGAACAAGGTGGTGCTCTTATCGTGGTTGCAGGTGGTGATGAGGTAAGCCTTCAAGGTGTCATAGGCGGGCCCATATTGATCGTTGGGCCCGGGCGCGGCGGGAAGCGAGGAGAGAGTCTGGATCAAATTCGCCTGCGCCAATCCAAACAGCAGGTGCTGGAAATGCTGGAAGTAGATCCTCCGAACATCGGGATAGAGCGAATCCCCAACGTACAATCCCCAACGCATGCTCCAGGGCGCGCCATCCTGCCGGTATTCCGACAAGGTCTCAACGGACTGCCGCAAGGTTTCCAGCTTGTTCAGCATATCGATTGTGGGCAGTTGCTGGCCGGTCAACGTAATATCCGAAATTCCCTGCGCGGCAGTGACCACCTGGCTTTCCAGGTTCTTATTGCGGACGAACGAAACAATAAAACCGATGATGAAAATCAGCAGAAACACCAGCGCGGTGGCAAGCAGAACTCGTCTCCAGACGCTGGTCTTGGTGCTGGAGGCGCTGGCCGCAAGAGCGGAGGAGTCCTTCAGCAGCACGTCACTAAAAACATGGGATAGAAAAACCCACTGAGGTACCCTGCGGGTTTCGCCCGCTTCGCGAACCTGGGCTTGCTGGGCGGCCTGCGCCTGCGCCTTCCGGTAATCGAAGATTCCGGTTGCTCCCACATTGCCGGCCGAGGCGGAGGATCGCTCCATCGGTTCTTCCTGGACCAGCGTGGGCCCCGCTGTGGTGATGGTGACCGGTCTTACGCCGGTAAAGTAAAAGCCGCGAAGAAAGGGGCCGGTGCGCAACTGGCTTGGCCGGCAAAGGTCCACAATCAGTTGGACCAGCAAAGTCCGCAGTTTTCTGAACTCTCTGGGGAATTCGTAGATCGTGGGCAGTTTGTTGGCGTCAAACTCCTGTCCCAGCAAAGGAACGCGCCGGTCCGCAAGCGATTGAAAGAGGTTGTCGAACGCCCATGAGACCCGGGCGGTTTCCTGCTCGGCGTACACGCCGGTGGAATAGGTGACCATGGGCAGGGTGGCGCCAAAAGCCAGCGAACCTTCCTCAAAGGTCAGATTGCGAACGTAATCCTGGAAGAATTGCAGGCGATCGGCGCGCGTGAAGAGGATATACACCGGCAGGCTGATGCCCAGCAATTGCGAGACTTCGCGAAGGCGTGTGCGGATCCGGTCGATGCTGGCGGCAATAGCCTCGGGAGCGCCGGCCTTCATAAAGCTTTCGCAGTCCACACAAACCAAAGCGGCGCGGGGGGAGGGAGTGCCTTTTCCAAATACCGAGTGAAGCTGGCGTGGGGCCAACTTCTTCACAAATTTGGCCCACCTTGGCTTGTCTTGCAGCATCGGGCCGCCGGCTTCAGCAAAGATGAATTGACGGGTGTACCAGAGGTTCGCCGTCCGTGTGGGGACCGGGACTTTTTCCTGAACGGTCTGCCCCGCCAGCAATTCCGGTTCGAGCCCGGAATGCAGCACGACACTGGTTTTGGCGGAGCCGGTCTCACCCATGACCAGGAAGAGAGGAAGGTTTCCGACCCGGGCGCTATGGCCCAATTTCGATGTCTGGAGCCGCGTCTCCGCCTCTCGAATCAGGATGTCAATTTCATCGCCACCCGCTCCCGCGGAGGCCAATCCCTCGCGTTCCTTGTCCCTCATCCGGAACCACCAAATCACGAGGATGAACGCTGCCAGGCCGATGACGGCAAGTGCTAGCCGGAGTATCCAAAGGCTACTCCCCTGCAAATGCAACCACGTTCCTGTAAACCAGGAGAGGACCAACCAACCGATCAGAACAATCGCGGCGATCCAATACTTCAATTTGGTGTTCACGGGAACTCCCTAATGGGGCGTAAGCGGAGCGATCGAATGTAATCCTGATGCCCCGGAAATGAGCATGAACTTGAACCCCACAAAAAACAGAATGGCAAAAAGCAGTGCTCCCAGCGTGCCGAAGAGGAGGGCTTGAACCCAGGGGTCAATGGCTTTCTGCTTCACCGCGTCCTGGGGAGGCGCCCAGTTCGGAGCCAGCGGACGCGGCCCGCCACGCAGATGTTGCAGTTTCTCCGACACGTTGGAGGCGATGGAACGGACGCTCTCCTGACCGCTCATACTGTACCGTCCGCGGTAACCGAGCAGCATGCAGAGGTCATAGATCTCCAGCACGTCGGCCGCTTGCGGGGAATCGCTTTTCGCCATCAGCCGGTCAATACATTGGAAGAACATTTCTCCGGCGGTGTGCACGCCGAATAATTCCTCCTGCAAGGGCATGCGCGGCCAATCGGCGAAGAGCGGATTGTTGGAGTTGAGAATCGATTCATCGAGTAAAGCGACGACGGCGAACGTGGCCAGACGCACATCCTCCCCGGCGTACCCGCGCCGTGTGGCTTCCGCCTCCGCCACGCCAATCGCTCCCTTGATCTGGTTTCGGAATGACGCGGCGTCCGTCACCGCCTGCCGGTTGGAACGAAAACGCGTTATGGCAGTCAGGATTTCCTGGTAAGTCAATGCCAGATTCGTGCGCCCGGCGGCCTGTGCCGGCAAAACCGCGGTCTGTTGTCCACCCATGCCTGACCTCTCACGATTCCAGAATAACGAGTAGTTCAATCTCCGGGTCGGGGATGTCCCCCGGAATGTAGATTCCCACGCGGCGCGTTTGCACGATGTGGTCCCAGCATGGCCCGGCGCGGCCAATGGAAAAATATTGGCTTTCCACCCGCCGCGCTACGGCGGAGGGAGGAACGGGAACGTGCGTCATTTCCATGCCGGGAAGCGCCCGCTTGACCAGTTGGGGTACGAATTGCGCGGAACAAACCTTGACCAGTTGCAGCGTCCGATTAATGACATCGGCATCGCCCAGTGCCGAGTGAACGGAAATCATCCAGCGGGCGCGGTCCAAGCAGCGCTGATCGGTGATAGCGCCTTCCCAGAAGTAGTTGGCGACAGGCGTAAGCGGAATGGAAAGGCAATTCGATGGCGCCAGAAGATCAAGATGTTCGTGAATGTGCTTTTCAATCTCCGCGAAGCACGCATCGAGAGCCATGTGATTATAGAGGGGAAGATTGCGGGGATGAGAATCCAGGGCGAAGGTGCAAAGTGCTCCCCCCAAACGAAGAAGCTCGAGAAAGAGTTCTTCCGGATGCCCGCGTTTGGTGAAGAAAAGGTGGCGCAGCGGCCCCAGGGCGGAGTTGATGGCATGCAAGAACCAGAATTGTCCAATCTCCTGCGCTGAGAAGCCGGCTTGAAATTTCCCCTTCCCCCGGGTATCGAGAGACATCGTCGCGCTCTTTTCCTGGAGAATCTCGATCAGCCGGCGGGTCAGCAACATCAGGGTGGGGCTGGCGCTGATTTGGGTGCAGGGGGGAATAAAGCTCTCGTCATAGATGTAATTACCTGACCCGTCCCGGCGGATGCGGGCGATGGGCAGCGTCTGCATATCCCCGGCGTCCTCGGTGTCAAGGATGAGGTAAATCCACTTACGCCCGACTTTCAGAGCCTTTTCATCGGTACCCGTATTGTCATCGGGAACCATCGTGGTATCGGCGATGAAACGCGTTGGCTCGGTAGCTTCCTGCTCGTTTAAAACACAGTTCGGCGCACCGAGCCGTTGGGGAGGGATCGCCATGAGGACGGTCAGGCTTTCCCGAGTGGGAGGAAACAAATCCGCAATCCCACGCGGGGCAGGCAGCGGATCGCTTTCGGGCATGTTGAAGGGCAGGCCGTCCTGAAAGATCCCGCGCGCATGGACAACCGATACCGTGCCGTTACGCAAGGCCTCGCCATCAAGCTCCAAGCCTACGATCCCGTAAGGCTCGAACCATAATTGCGAGATTCCGAAGTGTGTAATCTCTTCGAAAAACCGGCTTTGAACTTGAAAGTGATGCGGTCCAAGGTGCATGCCCTCCGACCACACAACTTTTGAAAGTTGCTTCATGGAGTCAACCCGGTAGTTTTCGGTTAGCCGCTATCGGGCAGGTCTTCCCCTCGCCTGGCGGATGATCTTCAGATCCTCTATCCAGTATCCCACGCTCCCAACCCCGCAGGGACACTCTTTTCGGACCTTTTAACGGCGGGGCCTGAAGAGGGCAACAGAGGGGCAGCCTGCGCATACCCAAAGCCTACCCGACATTCGATTTCATTCCTGATCGATTCGCCGTTAATATTACAACATCTCAGCGCCTGGCAACAGACTTTCGCGATTACCCCTGTATCAATGAATCAAAAACCCGGCCGGGGAAGGCAACTTTGGTCGAGTTTTGGTAACATGGCATGGCCTCTGCCCAAGGCCGGGAACAAAGCTTGCGAACCTTGATTACGATAATATAGAATGAGTTCAGGCGAGATCCAAAACCATGAGCATACTGGAAAAATACCAGATCGTTTCCATGTTAGGAGCTGGGGAAACAAACTCCTTCCGCGCGCAAGAGGTCGCGACGGGCCGCCCCGTCGTGGTGCATCAGTTCCTGCGCGGGCAGACATCCCCCCACCAGCCGGATTTGATGTCCATGGTTTACCAGTATCTCGGGCGGGCGGACGCTCCTGGCATCGAAAACTTTCTTGATTCGGGAGAAGACGGGGACACCGTATTCATTGTGACATCGGATGTGCCGGAGTGCCTGGACCTACGTCAGTGGCTTCAAACGATGGCCATGGCACTGGGAGACGGGGGAACTTCCGAGGGGACTTCCCGGGAGGGGCCTGGCTCGGTTCAAACGTCTCTGCAAGCAAGCCCCGATCCATTGCAGCAAAGCCCCCCGGAGAACAAGCATGTACCCGGTGAATTCACGGGCATGTTCGGTGCTCCTGTTAGTCAGACGCCCGCCCCTGCGGCCGCCCCACCAAGTCCGGAGTTAAGCCCGGAGCCTGCGGCAAAGCCTGCTGACAAGCGTTCCCGAGGTCAGATTCCGGGTGGATTTGAAGTGGTTTACCAGAGCCGCAAGCGAACCACGAACGTGGGCCCACCGCCGGAACCCATTACGCCAACCAATGTGGCTTCCACGCAAGAGCCGGCGGAAAGTGCGGGGCCCGGTGAATTCAGCGGACAGTTCTTGGGATTAGGCGCCGGCAAGGGGGAACCTCCACCGGCACAATCGCCACTGAAGCCTGACGGGACGCCCCTGGAACCAGCACCACCGGGGGAGAAAACACTCCACGGCGAGTTCACGCAAATGTTCTCGGGCGTGGGCAACGGAAAAACCGATCAGCCCCTTCCGCCTGCATCCGCCAAACCGCCCAGCCAACCTGGTCGACCGGGCGACAAAACAGGCCCCGGTGAATTCACCCAGATGTTCATGACCGGCGCTGGCAAAGCGAGCCAGCCTGCGGCTCCACCGCCGTCCGCACGGGCATCGAATGCCCCTTCGCCGCAACCTGCGGCGGATAAGTCCGGTTCAGGCGGATTCACCCAGATGTTCAGCACGCCCCAGGCAATGCCGGAGCAACCTGCGGCCCATCCTCCTTCGCCTGTGGCGGCCAGACCCTCGGCGCCGCCCGCTTCGCCAGCCCAAGAGGAGCCGGGTGAATTCACACTCATGTTTCGGCCCGATGCTCAGGCGCCTCCCAAGGCCGAGCCGCCGCTGTCAGGACCAGGCCATGCGCCGACGATGCCGCCGGCGGGAGCGCCAGGTCATGCCGAGCAACCATCCGCGTTCCCGGCCTCGCAAGGCGATTCGCAAGCTCCCGGTGAGTTTACGCAGATGTTCAAGAGTGGTGGTGAACCGCCTCGGTCTCCCGGTTTGGGAGCCCCGTCCCACCCGCCGGCGCCGCTGTCGAGCTCATCAAAGAAAGGGCCGGGTGAGTTTACGCAGTTGATGCAGGGCTATAAGCCGCCAGCGGGAACGCCGGCCCCCCCCTCTGTGCTTGAGACGCCCAAACCGTCAACTCCTCCGCCCACCGCGGACGCGAACAAGAAAGCACCCGGCGAATTCACGATGTTGTTCCGGCAGCCGGTGCAGCCTGTGGCTCCTGCGGCGCCAGCCGCTCCGCCACCACCCCCCGTCGTTCAGCCAGCGGCGCCACCACCCAAGGCCCACCAGCCGGGCGAATACACAAGCATCTTTGAGGCGCCGCGGATGCCCTCAGCAGCACCGGCACCAGCTCCGCAGGCAGCTCCGCCCGCTGGGTATGGGTATCCGGCGGCTCCCATGGCTCCGCCGCCCCCAGTGATGCCGCAAATGCCGGTGTACCAACCGCCTCCTCCACCGATGGCGCCGCAAGTGGCTTACCCCCAACCTCCGCAATATCAGCCAGCGCCACCTCCTTCTTACGCTATGGCTCCGCCGCCCGTGCCCCAAATGCAACCGATGGCCATGCCCCCTCCGCCAGCCCCGCAGCCCATGCCCCCTGCTGAAACCAAGAAGCCAGCAATATTCTGGATACTACTGATGCTGCTGGGATGCCTATTCCTCGCCGCTGTAGTTTTGGTCCTGATTTTTGCCCTTAAGCACTAAAGGGAAGTGTGCGGAGACTCGCTCGATTCCGGGGCGGAATTATTCTGCTTGCGGAAGGAGGATAATCAATTCCAGTTGGGGATTGGGAATGTCTCCGGGGACGTAGGCAGCAATATTTCGCGCCCGCTGCACAGCCTCCCAAGCGACACCGGATTGATTCAAGCTGAAATACTGGTAGTTGAGTTTGATGGGAATGGAGCCCGGCGGGGATGGGACGTGCACCATCGGCATGCCCGGCAGAGCCTGTCGAATGAGCGTTTCAATGTGTGTGGCCGAGCACAGTTTGACCAGTTGCGGAACTCGTTTGAGCAAGTCCGCCTCGCCCAGATCGGCGCTGATCGCCAGATACATCTTGGTGTTAAACAGATACTTGTCGTTCGCCAGAGCCGCCGCATAGATCGAAGGCTGGGTGAGCTTCAACGGCAATGACACCACGTTGCTGGGAACCACGGTCTCTAGGAGCAGCCGCAGTTTTTCGTCGAGATCGGTAAAGCAAGCGCCGAGATCATCATGGTCATAGAGCGGGAGGTCCCGCGCCTGCACGGTTGATGAGAATGTGGTAAGCGACCCCGCCAGGGAGAGCATCGCCGTATAGAGGCTTTCCGGATGGCCCTTCTTGGATTCAAACAGGTGCCGCAAGATGGGAAAATAACTGTTGGCGGTATAGAGGAGCCAGAAGTTCGCAATGTCGGAAGCCGTGAAGTCTGCCAGGCTCTGATTCTTTTGCCGCCGCGTGCCCGAAAGCGCATTGGTCTTGGCCGCCAGAATCTCAACCAACCGGCGCAGAATCGCCATTAAGTATTCGCTGATGGAAAGATCGATAACGGGCGGAACGAACTGCGGGTCCAATTGGTAGGTCCCGGCCGTGGTTTTCCTGACGCGCCCGATGCGCAAGGAGGTGCTTCCCTGCCGCGGTTCTCCCTCCACCAGCAAGCGAAAATTCTTCTTGGCGACCTGCACGGGTCTTTCCGCCAGGCCGGAATTCTCATCGCGCAGCAGGGTTATCTCAGCTTGATAGCGCGTATCCCCGTCCCGCTGCCCCATGGTGACGTTGAGGCCACGATCATGATATTGAGGAATGGCCAGGTAGACATCGACAGTATTCTGGTCAGGTCCGAACGCTTGCTCCAGGGATCGTGCGGGCGGGGCGGGATCCGAATCGGGAATCTCGAATGCCAGGCCATCCGGGAACAACCCGGTGGCGTGGGACAGAAGCAAGGTTCCCGTGGAAAGCGCTTCCCGGTCGATCTGCATATCCGCGAAGCCCCACGGGCAGAACCTGAGGGCGCCTAGCTTGAACTCCAGCACACTTTCAATAAACCGGTCCTGGAGCTGCATATGCTGTGGGGTGAGGAACGTCCCCTTTGCCCAGATGACCGGCTGAAGTTGTCTCATAACGCCTCAAACTAACAAGAGTTGGCGTTCAAAGTCAAACGGGAAACGGCTCTTCCTCCGCTTCGAAAGCAAACCAGCGGAGTGGCCGGACACCGTGCGAAATCAGAATTTTCCATGGTGACGATAACGCGATTCAGTCTACCACAATCCGCCGCGACGCGCATCGTGAGGCCCTGTTACCGGGGCAGTAGGCGTTGACTTGCAATTCCCGACGTTTGGGATAAACTGGCATAAGGTGATGTACCCACCGGATTCAATTTGATTTCGCGAGGAGAGGATATTTCCCGTGGCGCTTAACGACCACCCAGCATCGCCGTGCTCGGTACAGCCAGGAGATCTTTGTGCCCGGGTTGCCCCCCTCACTGATGTGGGCCGAAGCCGGGACCACAACGAAGATAACCACCTCATACTTCCTCTGGACGGCGGCAGCGCGCCTCAAAGCGGAGAGGTGAGCACCCTCTCAATTAAAGAGCCCGGTTTGCTTCTTGCCATAGCCGATGGAATGGGCGGCCACCTCGGGGGCAAAGTGGCAAGCAGCAAGTGCGTGGAAAACCTGGCCAGGGAAATCGTGTCGAAGTTGCACGATTCGGGAACCGGCCATGCGGATTTACCCGCTGCCCTGCGACAGGCCGTCGAAGCGACGCACCAGGCGGTTTTCGCCTTCGCCCGCGAATACGCGCATCAACAAACGATGGGCACCACCCTCACCGCAGCGCTTGTGGGTGGGGCGCGAGCCCATGTGGCCCAGGTCGGGGATTCGCGCGCTTACCTGTTTCGCGACGGCAATCTCATCTTGCTGACCGAGGACCAGACCATCGGCAATCAATTGGTCAAACGGGGCGCAGACCCGTCATTGCTGAGCGAACAAGTCAAGGAGTGCCTGACCCAGGCGGTGGGGGCACAGCGCGAAATTAACGTCGTCATGTCGGATGTTGACCTGGAGCCCCAGGACTTGCTTCTCCTGTGCAGCGACGGGCTGTACAAGGTGGTTTCACCGGAAGAATTCGTGGATATCCTGGAATTGGAAATTCCCCTTGCCGAAAAGGCCAGCCACTTGATTGCTCGGGCCAACGAACACGGCGGCCCCGACAATATCACGGTAATTCTCGCCGAAATCTGCCCGGTAGTTGCCGCAAAAGAAATTACGGCTTAACGTTCATCGTCGCCAGCGCCGCGCAACCCGCTCACTCCTCCATGGGGTGCTTGTGCTTCTTGGGCCGCTTGTTGTATTCCAGGATTTTCTTGCGCAGGCGGAGGGATTTGGGCGTGATCTCCACGAGTTCGTCATCGGAAATGAACTCGATGGCTTCTTCCAGGGTCAGGGGGCGAAAAGGGATCAGGCGAATGGCTTCGTCGGCCACCGAAGCGCGCATGTTGGTCTGTTTCT
>PLWR01000544.1 GCA_003165615.1 Acidobacteriota bacterium
ATTCGCGATGATCATTTGAGCGAAGTCCGCGGACTGCTGGAAAGGTTGGGATTCACGATCGGTGATTCATTGGATCCGCCGCCGCTCGGTGCAGTGCAGAACCCTGCGAAGGATTCGCCGGCGGTCATCATTCGAATCAGGTCGGATCCGAAGCGACGACGCGGACCATAATCCCCGCTTTGTCATCACCAACCTGCGCCAGACTCCGGCGTGGGTTTACGAGGACGTGTACTGTCCGCGCGGCGAGGTGGAGAATCGCATCAAGGAATTGCACGACGGACTGGAGATCGGACGCACCAGTTGTACGAACTTTTGGGCCAATCAGTTTCGCGTGCTGATGACCGCCGNNTGCGGCTGCGGGCGGCGCGCACCGATTGTGCGCGGGCACAGGTCTGGACCTTGCGGGAACGCCTCTTGAAACTGGGCGCACACGTGGTGCGCTCGGTGCGCCGCTTGGTCGTGCATCTGCCGACCGCGTTTCCTTTCCGCAACACCTTTCAGCACGTGGCCCTGGCGCTGGGCGCGCGCCCCCGCTAACCCCCCTCCGTTTCCCCGCACCTGGTTCCCAACCTTCGCGCTTGCGAAACCGCCGCGGAGAACTCCGCCTCGAATCCACCCTTCTCCTCCACTCTTCAACGCCATTGCTCGGAGAAAGCTCCTGCGGCGCGATCCATGCCATCCTGATCACCACGCCGAGGCGCTTTCCCTTGCGAAATTGAAATTTGGCGATGCTTCATGAATAATCCGGGCTAATCTTGGACTCCAAGGTCGATCGTGCCATACCCAGCTTGGTAGCCGCGCCCGACGGCCCATACACACGCCCTTCGCTCTCGCGCAGGGGCACGCTGCGATGAAACATCCAGCGATATTCCCCATTCGCCCGCCGGACACGTGCTTCATGCTCGAAAGGCTCCCCCGTCGCCAGGGACGCGCGCCGCCTTTCCACCATTGCTGCAACGTCCTCGGGATGAAAGGCCGCCATCCATTTCCAGCCCTGCAGATCCTCGAACCTAAGACTGACGTAGTTCAGCCAAGCTTGATTGAAGTAATCAAGGTCGCCGTTGGGCAGACCGGAGTGGATGAGCGCGGGAATTGAGTCGATAAGAAGCTGAAAGTTCATGGGCTCGGATTTGGGTTCTTGAGAAGCCATAGCGTGCATCAAACACCAACGCCCAAGATTCCCAGCCCTTGGTGTCGATGGGGCAAATTGTCGCACCGCCCGTGGCCTTCCTATTTGCCTTGTTCTGAGTGTGCGGGTTTGTGGGATACTGAAAAAAGTGCGCTAGGGGTAAGAATTGTTGTGGTCCTGATGGACGACGGAGCGTTGAATAGAGCCTTTCAGCCACCGAGATCAAGATGCGCGTCTTTGTGACGGAACATCACGACCCGTCGCCGCCCGATCTGCGGCCGACCGGCGAGCTTGCACCGAGCCTCGCTCTTCCCTGGATTGCCAAGCTGCGGGATGGGATGCTGATCGGCCAGGTTTTGTTGATCCTCCTGGCGCATTTCTGGTTTCACCTTGAATTGCCGTTGTGGTGGATGGCGATTCCTCTGGCCCTGACTGCGGGAAGCAACATTATCTTCCACCGCTTCATGCAAGTTTTTGGCGCGCGTTTCGCCCTGGGACTCCTCCTGGCTTTCGATACCGTTTGTCTCACCGTGCTCCTGGCGTTATCCGGCGGCCCGGCAAACCCCTTTAGCCTTCTGTTCCTGGTGGAAATAACCTTGTCCGCCGTGGTGCTGAGCAAGCCGTGGACATGGACGCTGGGGGGGCTGTCCATTCTTGGATTCGGGTCCATGTTTTGGGCGCATGTGCACGTGCCGGTATTTGAAGGCCACCACGACTCCGGAGGGTTTTCCATCCATCTGGTCGGCATGTGGATCGCTTTTGTGGTGGGGGCGCTGCTCATCACCGTGTTTATCGGCAAGGTATCCGAAGCGCTGCGTCGCCAGGAGCAGGAAGCGCTGCAATTTCAGCAACGTCTTGCCCATCATGAACGGCTTGCGGCCATCGCCACCCTCGCAGCCGGGGCCGCGCACGAACTCGGCACTCCCCTTGCCACCATCGCCGTGGTGTCACGGGAACTGGAACTCTACGGTAGTAAAATGAGCGAAGACGCGAGCATCGCTGACGATGCGCGGCTCATTCGCTCGGAAGTGGAGAGGTGCGGTGAAATCCTCCGCCAGATGAGCGAACGGGGAGGTGAGCCCGCCGGTGAGTTCCCAACCTCCATCGGCCTCAAGCAGATTTGCGAACAGGTAAAGGACGGACTGGCAAGCGGCAAAGCACATCTCATTGACATCCTGGTTGCCCAAGATGCAACAGTGGTTCTCCCTGCCAGTGCCGCACGCCAAGCGCTCCTGGCGCTGGTGAAGAACGCCATCGAATCGAGTGCGGATGGACAGCGCGTTACCCTCGCGGCGCAATGCGCTGCCGGGAGGGTTTCTTTCACCGTCCAGGATGCCGGATGTGGCATGGCTCCGGAGACACTGCGCCGGGTCTCCGAACCCTTTTATACGACCAAGGGGCCTGGGCGTGGCCTGGGTTTGGGAACGTTTATCGTGCGTTCATTCGCCGAGCGCCTGAAGGGAAACCTGTCGTTCGAGTCGGAGACCGGCGCCGGCACCACTGCCATCCTGGAGTTACCCCTCATTCGTTATGATGGAAAAGGATAAACCCGCAGTGCTGATTGTGGATGACGATGACGTCTTCCACCATCGACTACGCCGCGCCTTTGAACTCCGTGGCTGGGAGGCTCACGTCGCAGCGTCAGGGAAGGAAGCCTTGATCCGAGCGCGTGAAACCGGGCCTGACTTGGCAATCGTGGATTTGCGCATGCCCGGGGAGTCGGGGCTTGACGTCGTCAAAAGCCTCCGGGAGCTGGATGCCACCGTTTCCATCATTGTCCTAACCGGGTATGGCAGCATCGCCACCGCGCTCGAGGCAATGCGCTGCGGGGCGGATTACTATTTGAGCAAACCGGTTGACGTCGACCAAATTCTTGCCACTTACGAAGCCGTGCGTTTTTCGACGCTCGGTGACACCCCTCCGCCCGCCACCGTTCCGAGCCTTGCTCGCGTTGAATGGGAGCACATCCAACGCGTCCTGATGGATTGCGGCGGCAATGTCTCCCAGGCCGCCAAGCTCCTCGGCTTGCACCGCCGTTCCCTCCAGCGCAAACTCTCCAAGTACCCCCCACGCAACTGACCTCAGCAATGCTGCGCTGCCTCTACCCAGGACTTGCGAGGAACAGGCGCAGGCCCATGATATCGGCGCTTCAAAACGGAACGCTCAGACTTATATAGAACGAACGGCCCGGGCCCGTCAGGGGCCTGATCTGGCTCATCCATCCGCTCGCCTGGAAGTCATCAAAGTTCACCCCTCCGAGAGGAAGATAGTAATATCTGTTCAAGAGATTATTGCCGCCGGCATTTATCCGCAGATGCCCCCACTGGTAGCCAGCGTTGATGTTCAGGAGTGCGTAGCCGGGCGTTCTCTGTTCAAAGCGCAGCGGGTCAACATCGGACTTGCGATCCACCAGTTGGACTTCCGGACCGGCTGTCCATCTCTTGAGCTTCTCGGTGAAGCCGACCCGGGTATTGAGCGGCATCATCTGATAAAGGGCCGTCCCCGTATCGAGCCTTCTCCCGTGCAGCCATCCGGCAACGCCACTGATCTCGCCCCGGCCGAACCTGGCGCTATTCCATATCGCGACATCCCCAGTCAGATCGGCCCCATAAATCCTGGCGTTATGATTGGCAAATTGCAGTTGAGAAAAAGTGCTCTCGCCGTAAGTCTGGGTCGCCAGCTCATTCACGTCAATATAGTCCCTGACGTAGGTCTGATAAGGAGTGACTTTGATCTCCCACTCTTTACGCGCCCGATCATGCCAGCTTGCGGTGCCGCTCACGGTGTGGGCGACTTCCGGCTTGAGGTTAACGTTGCCCACATAGTAATTGCCGTCACCAAACCAGTTGATCATCCCACTGGTCATCCAATCGGTGGACCATGCGTAGCGCTCGTAGAGATTGGGGGCACGGGTCTTGCGTGCGTAGCCAATCTCGAAAGTACTGTAGGGGTTCGGCTCATAGCGGGCCGATGCGGTCAGATCGATATCGATATCGGTTCGTGCCCGGCTCAAGGAATTGAACGCATCCGCGTCCATGGCGTACATCATATCCGACGAGTATCCACTTACCGGACCTGTATTCGTCCAGACGGTGTCATTGCGTATGCCCAGCAGCGTGGTCCACTTGGAGTTCCACTTGCTGGCCACTTCCGCGAACCACGCCAGCCTGGAATGATGGCCGTCATTGATGTTGACGAATGTGTTGGGCCCCATAGATGGAGCCATGCCGGGAACGGCAGGCCACGTATCATCGAGGACAAAACGCTGGTACTCGTTGCCCAACTGGACGGTGTGCCGCTCGGAGAGTGGGATTCCCAGTTTCACGGAATACCCGAGGTCCCTTCCATGGGTATCCATGGGCATCCACATGGCCATAGGAAAAGTTGACTTGTCCTTGCCAATGTTCATCTCGTGCCTGACGTTCTGCCAGAACATGCGAGTGTCGAGCACTCCCCAGCCAAGGTCTCTCCGGAAACGAAAGTTCAGAAACTCGGAGTGATTTCCGACCATGTCCATCTGCTGATTGGGGAAGCCCTGGTAGGGAGTGTTCTGTAGTCCCGCCTGGAGGATGAACAGGTTGCCCACTCCCTGTGCCGCCAGGGTCACAGCGTTATCCGCGTGTTGGGCGTAAGTGGAAGTCACGATGTGGCCGCTGCCGTCGCGGTAATCGTCGGTATTGGTCCACGATCCGCTATAGCCAAAGCTGAAATTCTGCGTGGCGACGGAGTCCGTTAGCGAAGCTCCATAGCTTTGGCCATTGCTGCGGAAGAAGGTAGAAAAGATGCCTTCCGTGTGCACGCGTTCGCCGGGTCGGGCAAAGACCGGGGGAGGTGAGTCGACAGAAATCGTGCCGCCAATGCTGTCGCCGCCCATGCTAACCGGTGTAATGCCCGCCATCACGTTCACCTCGGCCAGATGGGAGGGATCGATGTAGGAAAGCGGCGGGTTCATGTGGTTCGGACAGGATGCGGAAACGGTCATGCCGTTGACCACCACCTTGGTGCGTTCATCCCCCATTCCATGCAGCAAGGGGATGGTGGCAAGGTCGCCGTTATCTCGCAGACTTACGCCCGGCGAGTTTCCGATGAGTTCCGCGGCGTTAGGGCTCCGAGCCTGATCACGGTCGTCTACCTTATGCTCGGTTCCGGCAAGTGGAGTATAGACGCCCGGCGATTGGGTGGTGACGGTGACGGATTCCCTCCGGATCGGAAGTCGGAGCGTCACGTCCAAGTTCCGTAATTCGTTGTCGTCCAGAGTAACATCCTGGGAGTACGGCGCAAAGCCTGGATAGCTGACCTTCAGGTGGTACGTACCCACGGGCAAGTCCGGCAGCTTGTACAGCCCTGAACTGCTACTCACTACAGTTCTGGAAATGCCGGTGATGGAGTCGACCAGCGTCAGCGTGGCGCCGGGTATGCAGTGACCCGACGGGTCCAGTACCGTTCCCGTCAAGACGGCCCTGCCGGGCTTGGCGTGAGCAAGGGCCACGTAAAGCAGGATGGTCACCAAAACGGCAAGCGACGGTGCGATCCGGATGACTGCCTTTCGCGTGCCGACTTTCATCATTCACCCTTTTGCTCGGGCCCACCGCATTTGATGTAACACTGGCGGATTGCCGAGAAGGACTAATGCGGCTCTCGCGCAGTTCGGAAGGTGATCATACTGCGAGCATGCCTCGGCTTAGGTGTGGCAAATTGACGCATCCGGGCCGTGCAGACGGTGAGGGCAGAGCAACTGTGGTGGAGCACTTAGCATGGAGCGACGGCAAGCGGCCGGTAACCTGCGCCCAGCCTGTGCCGATCTCGAGCCGACGGTCTTCCGGTTGCAGTTCGGGCTTTCGGCAGATGCGGTCGAAAGGATCTGTCTGGAGAATTTGATCAGATTAATTATCTAGACAGCCTGCATGACGTTTTGTTATGGGTCATGGTTTAAAGAGTATGACCTCATTTTGGACTTGACAACTACGATAATAATGGTAAAAGGACCTTGGCACTACCGGACCATGGCTCCTGAAAAGCGCAGGTGCATTTCGATCCATCTGCCCGCAAATCCGTGCGCAGCCAAGCCCCAGCGCTGCCCACCTCGGCGACTACGGCATTTGCTTATAGGCGTTGCGAACAACTTCCACTTGCTCGCGCAGCGAGGGATGTGGGCGGAAGTCCGGCGCAATTCCATGGGCGTACCCGAAAAAGTCGCATCCCGCCTCGTACCATTTCTTCCAGGTATTGGGGTCGCACAGCCCTTTCTTATCCGGCCGGCCGATAATCGTCATCATCACCCGCTGGTGCGGCTTCCGAATCCTAAGCAGCCAGCTCACCACTTCATCGGAGGATTCAGCGACGAGCTGATCGCATTCATTCAGCATGGGGTGGTCAACCCACATCGGTTCTTCCGGCTTGAAAAACGGGACATTGAAATTGGCCTTCGTCTCCGGGTTCCCCTTATGCATCGCTTCGCGAATGCGATAGAACTGCCGCGCCATGATCTCGCGCTTGTACTTCAGGTTCTCCTCCGGGGTAATCTCCTCGGCCTTTTCCGGCATCTCCCGCCCGATGATCTCCTTGAACGGCCCTTTCACAAAGGGCGACGGCTGCACCTGGAACAGGTTGGAGTTGTATCGGCCGTAATTGAAACAGTCAAAGTTGATCCACTCGACGGGATAGAGGCGCAGGAATTCCGTGATGCGCGCGCACAGCAAGTCGGTCCAGGGACTCTCCGGCGCCAGCAATCCTTGCTGCATGCGGTTCCGGCTGGTGGGAACCGTCCACTCATTGCGAATGTTGCTGACCATCAGATCGCAGCCGATGCAGAAATATCCGCAGAAAGGCAAGCCCGCCTTCTGGGCCATTTTGAATACCTTGGGAAACAATTCAGCGCCGGGGCCGGGAGCGACAGGACCCAACTTGGTGGGGTAGAAGGCGTACCCGCACCACGAATACCCCTGCAAGAAGAAGATGTTCACCCCCAAATCCCGGTGCCAGGCAAAATACTCTTCGGGATCAAGGTACGCCCAGTCCTGTGGGAGCGCCGGAGTGGGGGAGGGTTCCGGCCCTTTTTGCGCGACGAAATTCAAGTCGCAGCAAAAAAGCTTGATGGGTTTTCCGCCATTGGGGAGAGTGCTGGCATTAGGCAACAGAGGAATGCTGCTTTTCTCCGTCGCGCGCAGAGGAGCGGGTTCCCCGGCGGAACCACCCAGCGTGGCGGCGACTCCGGCGGAAACCGCGCTCGCCGTCTTCAGGAACGTGCGGCGAGTCAAATGGTCATTGCTCATGATTACCTCCAGGAAATAAATTTGGCCTCTAACGGCCGGGGAATTATGGAAGGAATGCTTGGCGGGCGATCGGACACGCTCGCCCCACTCGATTGCTTGCTTAGTGTCTCTTTGACCTCCGTGCCCAGAAAGGCCTCGATCCAGAGGTCACTGAGGTCCTCCGTGTGCTCTGTGTTAAAGCTTGAAAAGCACAGAGAACACAAAGAACTTCATTGGGATCGCGGCTCGGCGGCGATAGGATGGCCTCCTCGTGAACATCGGCATTAAGGTGGGCAATGGCCTTGCCCTTCGGAGTTATCTGCGACTTGCAGCACAGCGACTACACCAGGAGTTTCCTTCCTGGCTCCCGGCACGCGAGAGTATACACCCTCTTGCCTCCACGGGAGCGGCCCGCCAGCCGGAAATGTGAGGGACAGAATGTAGGGACGGTTTTCAATGGACAAATCGGGCGCAATCCATATCATATACACGTTTCTAGAAGAGCTGAGCGCAGATTCAGGGGGAGCTATTATGGATGACTTTCGGGACAAGATTGCCATAGTAACAGGCGGTGGGCAGAGCATTGGCTTCGCGGTCTGCGAGGCCTTGGGCGACGCTGGATGCATCGTCATCATGGCGGATATTCGCCGCGAGCGGTTGCAGGAATCCTGCAAGAAACTCGTGGCCAAGGGCCAACGCAGCGAAGCCATGGAAGTAGATGTAACGCAGGAAGCCTCGGTGAAATCATTGATCGAGCAAGTCAAAACCAAACATGGTCGCATCGATATCATGGTCAATTGTGCCGGCGTGCCTTTCAACGTCGTGCCCTTTATTCACCTCTCCACCAAGGAGTGGCACAGAGTTATTGATGTGAATCTTTTCGGCACGTTTCTGTGTTGCCGGGAAGTCGGCGCGGTCATGGCCAAACAGGAATCAGGGAAAATCGTTAATATCGCCTCGCTGAATTCCGTCGCCCCTGCGGCGCTTTGCGTGGCTTACAATGTGTCCAAGGCGGGAGTGGCGAGCCTGACGCAAAGCCTGGCGACGGAGCTTGCCCCTTTCGGGGTAAACGTGAACGCCATAAGCCCCGGACCGATTACTACTGAATTCCATGACACGGTCATGCCGCAACGAGCGGTCACGCTGGGGATCACGACCGAGGCCATGGTGGAGCGAGTGCGAGCTTCGATTCCACTGGGGCGTTGGGGGAAAGCTGAAGATGTCGCCAAGGCGGTTCTATTTCTCGCCTCGAGTCAAAGTGAATGGATGACCGGGCAGAATCTGATCGTCGCCGGTGGGTTGTCGGGTGTTTCTGCGGCGCCACCGAAGAATGTAGTGCGCGATTGGCCGAAGGAATGAACTCTCCCGGGTTGTAGGGGTACGGCTTGCCGTGCCATTTTCAATCTTATCGCGTGACCGTACCAAGAGGGTACGGCGAGCCGTACCCCTACAACCAGGCAGTGCCCCGCGGCCATTGTCGAGAATTGGATGTTCCAGCACACTAGTGTCATGTAACACTGTATTGTTGACAATGGTATCACCTGACCGTTGGTAAAGCCGGGACCCTGAGGGCGACTGTTATTCATCCGGCTGTGCGATAACCAGGAGAATCCTCAGGCCGATTCCTGGACGCGACTGAAGTGGAGTGTGCCCGACTTTGAAGAATCGCCCGCCATCATAAGGAGAATGCGATGGATTACACCTACGAAGACATTGCCAAGATGATTGACCACNNGTAGGGGTACGGCTTGCCGTGCCCTCATGGTACGGTCACGCGATAACAATAATGAGGGTACGGCAAGCCGTACCCCTACACCGCGTGGCAGCATCGCGATCGATTCTAAAAACCATCAAGGAGTAGTCTACGTGTCCGGTAAACCCATTGTCCTCGTAACCGAACCGATTGCCGATGTTGGCATGCAGGTCCTTCGTCAATCCTGCGAAATCATCGCCCCCTGGCAGCAGAGCAGGCCTTATAGCGCCGAAGAGTTGGCCACGGCAGACGCCATCATCATTCGCCTATCCAAAGCCACAGCAGACATCTTGAGTTTGGCGCCCAGGCTCAAAGTCATAGGCCGGCACGGGGTGGGCGTTGACAACGTGGATCTGAAGGCGGCAACGGAGAGAAGGATCCCCGTGGTCTTTACACCGAGCGCACTGACCATGGTCAATGCCGTGGCCGAGCACACGGTTCAGTTGATGCTGGCCTTGGCTCGGCATGCGGTGGCGTACGACCAGATGGTTCGCCAAGGCCGTTGGGGGGAACGTAGTTCACTTATGGGCGTTGAGTTTTACCAGAAAACACTGGGGGTCGTCGGCCTTGGCGCTATCGGGAAAAAGGTGGCGGAAATCTGCCAGAAGGGGCTCGGCATGAGGATCGTGGCCTATGATCCCTATGTGAAGGTATCTCCAGCCGGGCTGGAAGTTACGCTGGTGGATTCATTGCGTGGACTCCTGGAACAATCCGATGTAGTGACCTTGCATCTCCCTTCCACAGCCGAGACTTCTTACTTGATCGGAGCGGAGGCACTTGCCTGGATGAAGCCCACGGCTCTGCTGATTAACGCGGCGCGCGGCAGGATTGTCGACACCGTCGCCCTCGCTCAGGCGCTCGACCGCGGAAAGATTCTCGGCGCGGCGCTGGATGTTTTCGAAGATGAGCCGCCGCCGGTCAATCATCCTCTGCTGACGGCTCCGCGCACCTTGTTCTCCCCCCATGTCGCCAGCATGACGAGCAGTTCCATGGCGAGAATGGCGGAATTGGTGGCTCGCCAGGTCGTTCAAGTCCTCGCGGGTGAACGCCCCGAGCATGTGGCGAATCCGGCCGTTTATGAATCTGGACCGGTCGGCTGATCAGCACACTTGACTCTTAAATGAAAGTTTTCTTCCCTCGCCCCCTTGGGGGAGAGGGGGGACCGCAAGGCGGAGGGGGCCCCACGTTCTGCTGGTGGTGGGGGTGAGGGGGTTGGTACCAATATGGATACAACGCGGCGGAGCAGTAAGAGCAAAGCAAAAGGCAAAAGTGATAACCCCTACCCCAAAAATCCCTGCTATGAAGACAAGAAAGGGTGAACTCGTGATAGAGGATCAAGATTTGATTAGGCGCTACAGTTTTGACCCCCTCACCCGTCCCGCNNCCGCACGGCGGCCACACCACGGCCATTAAACTCGCGGAGGCCAAACAGGCCCTCGACGACGGCGGTGAAGAACTGGACATGGTTGTCAACATCAGCAAAGTTCTCAGCGGCGACTGGGATTACGTGCGCCAAGACCTCAAGGCGGTCATTGACCTCACCCACGGCCGCGGCCAAAAGGTCAAGGTCATCTTTGAGAACTGCTACCTGAAAGACGAGCACAAGATCCGCCTCTGCGAAATCTGCGGCGAGTTGCGAGCCGATTGGGTGAAAACTTCCACCGGCTATGGCAGCGGGGGGGCGACCATCGAGGATCTGAAACTAATGAGGGCGCATTCACCAGCACACGTTCAGGTGAAGGCGGCGGGCGGGGTGCGCGATCTCGACAAGCTGCTCGAGGTCCGCGCCCTCGGTGTGACACGCGCCGGCGCCAGCCGAACCGCCGACATTCTCGAGGAATATAAGCGCCGGTTTGCGTTGTGAAAGGCATGCGCCCGGGGAGCAGCAAGCGCCGAGCCCCAGTCTGTCCGGGGGGCTCCTCAAGTTACTTCTTGGCCGCGTCCTTCAACCTCTTGCGCAGAGAATCCAGAGCCTCCGGGGCGCGCGTTGCCATCCATTGTTCATATTTGCGCGCCAGCGTCTCCAGGCTTTTCCAGGCAAGAGGATTCTTGCGTGCCTCACGCAGGGCAGGCGCCAGGTGTTTCACCTTTTCCCAGATCAGCCAGAACTCCGCGGTGTTTTCAAAAAACAGATCCGCTTTAAGCAGGCCGTGGTTCACAAGGGAAGCAGCCATGTCCCAATAACTTAGAGTCATGCGAAAGAACGCGTTCTCTTCCGACCCCTGGGGCAGTTGCCTGCCCAGGTCTTCTATTGAGTCGACCTGGAATTTCTCGATCATCCACTGGCGCGCCCGGCGCAATTTCTCCTCACGGCGCAGCTCGTAAAGACGCAGCAACAGGTCGGCATCGAAATGATCCATACTTTCTCGCACGCGCACCTCCCTAGATCGCCCCCTTGATCACTCCAATCGTCTACACGGCCGCTTCATGTCCAAGGGGCGCCAAGCCCATTACTTCGCGGGCAGTCATGATACCACGAGACCGCTGGTCGGGTTCAGCCACCTGGGCGAGAAAATTCCCGAGCCTTACGACTAACATGCTTTGTTTTCAATGACATTCCCGCTCATAACACGTAACTATATTTGTTTTCTATAACATTCCCGCCTTCTATCGGGCCGTTAAGTTTCGGCCCTTTTTTTTCATAGACATTCCCGCGTCATTCGTTCATTTCTTAGCAACTACGCTTTTCCTTCTTTCCCGTACGCGGGCATGTTGTCCACATGAAACGAGCAGAGTTTTCGCGCTTTGGGCTTGGCTTGGGGCACTTTCGAGAGTGAATCGGAGCGCCGGCGTCGCATGGCAGACAAGTGGTTCCGGAAGGCCATGACCGCGTCCATGGCTCAGACCTAGAATTCTAGCCTATCCCTCTCTACTTGTCAAGAGACACCGCGTCCGCCTCACGCCTATGGGGTGGCCGGGAC
This sequence comes from Acidobacteriota bacterium, assembly GCA_003165615.1. The sequence goes on from PLWR01000544.1 coordinate 12,055, forward strand.
ACTGCGCCATTCCAGGTAACTGCCGCTTTGGATGACGTCGCGCGGCAATCTCAGCGAAAACTCTCGCAGACCTTGAACCAGGTGCGAAACTTCCGAAGGGTCTAGCGCGTAAAACGAGACCGTATCTCCACCCGCGATGACGTTGTTTCGGATCGTCCACCGGCCTACCCGGACCCATTCCGCAGGCAGGCCGCCCTCCTCCCCTGCAAACCAAGAATCGTAAACGATCGCCATTCGCGCTCCGGCTTGTTTGGAAAGGCGGGCGATGTCCCTGGTATGATAGTTATGCGCTCGTTTCAACACAGTTACATCGCGATTGGCCAATCCCCAGAGATCAAGGCAATGGATATCCGCCAGAAAGTTGACCGCGCCGACGTCATTCAGCGCGACGACTGAGCCTTGGTAATACTGACGGAGGAAAGACCCCATTTGATACTGTTGTTCGAAGATGTTGGTCGTGCATTGGGGGAGAAACCAGAGCAGCCGCGTGCCTTTCACGGCCAAAGGGAAGAAAAGCAGGAGCGCCAGCGCACCGGTGGCAAGGTTTTTGGGAATCGACTCGCTGTTGAAAGTCGGCATAGCGCCGGCCTTTAGGTCGGCACTCGAAGCGGCGAGATTCTTGGGAACCGACCCCCTGCTGAAAGAGGTCCGAGGTGGGAAGTCGGGCATTATGATAGGGAATTGCGAGGCGATGAAAACAACGCCCAGCGCGAAGAGATAAGCGTCGTACCGGAAGAGCGGACTGACCTGCACAAATTCCACGTGGGGAATAGCCGTCACCAGCAAAATTGCGCCCATGATTTGGCGGCTATCAAAAACCCCGCGTCCCTTCCCACAGGCTAAAACGTAAAAGAGTAGAACCGCTATCAAAAGCACGAACACGTGCAGGCCCAGGTGAAGATTGACAAATGCGTTAATCGCCAGGGAGAGGAATAAACCGCTCAGGGATCTCAGGTCCGGCGTCACGCCCTTCAATAGAACGGAACTTGGAAGCCAGAACCACCCGTGTGACACCGAGATGATCCCGTAAATGACCACGGGAAGAAATCCGCAAACCACGAACGCGAGGGCGTAAAACCACCGCTTGCGAAGAAGAAGAAGGCCGCAGATGGCAAGGATCAGGAACATTCCCTCGAAACGCACGGCCGTAACCAAAGGCGCCAGCACGAGAAGCAGGGTTGAATCGCGAGCGGCGGTACTCGGCGCTTCACCGGAAAGCACGCGCGCGGCGAGAAATGTCGCCAGCAGGGCGAGAAGTGTCTGAAGGTTTTGTTCCATTCCGGAGAGGATCAGGGCAGGAAGCGGGATCAAGAAGATAATCGCCAGAAGCGCTGCCAACTTCAGCGCCGGTGCCAGTTTGTAATGGGTAAGGATGGCATAGGCAACCCACAAAACAAGGACCGCGAAGAGCAGATTCCACAGCAGAGGCGCAATCTGGCTTACTCCGAACAGGTAATACGTAAAACTTAGAAGGAGTGTCCATAGTATGGAGGAGGAAGAAGAGGCGAATCCATATCGAGTGATGCCCCAGACCCCATAGAGGGAGAAATTCCTGGCCATGGCCATGTGAATGTACGCGTCGNNGGAAGTGGCCAAGAGCAGCCCAAATAGAAGAGAGAGAATTAGAACCGATACGTAAAGCGGCCAGTGTTGCAGCAATTTTGTCTTCAATCACCACTCCTCTCCTCAAAACGAGGGCAAAAGCGCGCGTCGTCCTTGCCCCCACGATCACAGAGGACTATACACCAGCCTGGAAGATGTGTGCAGCCTTCGCGGTAAGAAATGTCGCGGTAAGAAAACGGCGAGAAAAGCCAGAGGAATCAAGTGCGATCATCCGCCCCGATGCATCAATGGGTCAATAATGCAACGGATCAATGATCAAATGAGTCAATGATCCAATTTCTTTCTGAAGTACCGATGGACGGTTTCGTCCTCAGTCAGTTCAGGATGGAAAGTTGCGGCAAGGATGTTGCCCTGCTCCACCAGCANNCGGGGCGAGAGTTCGGGACATTCACCTAGGCGCACCGAACTGTCAACTTGCCTGCCGTAGGCGTTGCGTTCGATGCTGATGTCCAGAAGGCCCAAACGCTCTTGGGAGGGACTCAGGACTTCCTTCGCCAGTAGGATTGCGCCGGCGCACGTCCCGAACACGGGCTTACCAGCCGCCACGAATTCCTTGATCGCCTCGCCCATACCTTCGTTGGAGAAAAACTTCAGCATGGTGGTGCTCTCGCCG
>PLWR01000117.1 GCA_003165615.1 Acidobacteriota bacterium
CGCTGGATGAGCAGGGCGTCGGGGTAGGTGGGAGCGATTTCCGCGGCGCGTTCAAAGCTCGACGGACCCGCCAGGCACTCGCGCCGGATGGCGGTGCGCTGCGCCTCGCACAACTCCGCCTGTCGCGTCAAGATATTTTCCAGAAGCTGGCGCACCGGTTCCCGTTTCTCCCATTCCTCAGGCGAGAGGTTTGGTTCTTGCACGACGGGTTCGGGAGGGGGGGCCGCAACGGGCGGGGCTACCGGTGGCGGGTCTACAGGTTGCATCTGGCCATTGACCATCAACATGCGGGGCACGGGGGGAGTGTCGCCGGCCAAGCCAAAGATCTCCTGGATCCTTGCCAGAGCCCTGCGACTCATCTCTTCGTGGTCGATGTGGCACCCCTCCGCATCCCGTTCGCCCGGTTCCTGCAGTTGCAAGAAGAGGGCGAGAGCGATATCGCCCATCTCCTTCATCGACTCTTCCGGGAGCAAGTTCTTCATCAGCGCCAGGTCGGCGGGAGTGGTGACGTAATGCTCGCGCGCTACGGATTGGGCAAGCGACTGCAAAGTGGCCTCCGTCATCTTCAGCCGCATCATCTGCTCATGTTGACGGCTCTCCCGGGTGGAGTTCACCTCCTGGGCCTGGCGCAGCGCGTAGCTCTCCTGCATGCGGTCGGCGCGCTCCAGGCGCCACATCGCCCGCGCCAACTGCATCGCCAGCCGTTCTTCGAACCCGTCCTCCGGCTGCCACTTGTCCCTCGCCGCTAGGAGCAGGACTTCGAAATCTACGGGATCTTCGCCCAAGGCCCGCAACGCCGTGTCGCGGTCCTGCGAATAAAATCCGTGGCGAAGACTCGCGTCGCGCGTCATCTCCTTGCCCGCGGCCGTCGCCGGACCGCGCGACTTGCGCCGGTTCTTGCGGTGCGCGGCCAAGCTCTTCTCCGTCATCGTGCGCTTTTGCTTGATCGACATGGAAACCTCCAAAGGCAGGGATTCGGGACTCGGGAATCGGGACCCGGGACTCGGGATTAGGGAGTCGGGTCTCGGGGTCCAGAGTCCGACATCCGAAGTAGACGGGATCCGGAATTCGAAATTCGGGATGTCGGATTCGGACCTTGGTGCTCGATCCCGCTTTTCCCCAGCCCCCAGCCCCCAACACCTGGTGCCCACTGCCTGCTGTTCTATGGTTTGCGCTGACCCGTGGAATAGGGTTGCGGCGTTGCCGTTTCGCCAGCAGGAGCCGGCCTCAGGGTCCAGTAGACAGGTGAGTATTACCTCTTGCCAAGCTAAAAGGAGGCTACAATTAAGAACCTACACAAAAAGACAAATCGTCCGGGTAGGCGTCTGGATTAATTGTCCAGACAAATGGTCTGGACAAAAACACGAGAGAAATGCTCTGGACAAAAACACGAGAGAAATAATCTGGACACATCCCCGCGGCAGAAATAGCAAGGGGTTTTGCGGACAAAACAGGACTCCCCTGCCGGAAAGCTTGGCGCGGGATTGGGTATTTCCGAGGGGGTCGTAGGGGCGGTTCGCGAACCGCCCGCCACGAATCGTGCGGGAAGGCGCTGTAGCGGCGGTCTCCGACCGCCGGCTGTCCAGATTAGCCACGGCCGAGCCGCGCGGGAGGATGCGGGTGAGCCGGAGCCTTGTTCCCCGAAGGGGCAAAACCGTTCGACCCCTTCAGGGTCGAAGGGATGATTTTCGATGTCGTTCCGATCCGTAGGTTTCACCTATCTCAAGGATGGAGGCCCGCCCTCAGACTCAGGAGCGCGAGTCCTTGGGGGCAGCGCGGCCCGGCGTCGCCAAGTCCGCGAGCATCGAGGGGAACTCAGGAAGAGTTGCCGGGGAGGGAAATGGGGAGGAGGGCGGAAGCTCGGTTTCCCCTCGCCAGCCCCGATGCGCTGGCGAAGGGTTGCCGAGCTCCCGCCGGAGGAGCAACTACCAATTCAGTCTCATGGCCGCCTGCAATTGGCGCGGCGTGTTGAAGATATCGTTGTTCGATGTGAGTTTGCCGAAGGTTGCGCTCTGTAAAGTTGTTGATCCAGTGCCAAACCGCACCCGATTGAAAATGTTAAAACCCTCCATGCGGAAATCCAGGTTAACTTTTTCCGTCAGCTTAATTTTCCGATTCAAGGAAAGGTTTTCGTTGTAGATGGGGAACTGACGGCATTCGCCGTTATAACGGGTGGCATTGCCAAACGTATTGCTGGGCTGAGGCCCAAAGAAGGAAGCGGGTTGAAAGAAGTACTGGGTGGAAGGATTAAATCTGCCTGAGTTCGAACCTCTCCACCCCATATTGGTGGGGACGGTGGGGCGGTTGGGACCCGCGAAAATCGGCAGGCTAATGGTGGTCGCCAAAGCAATAGGAAAACCACTGGAATAGGTCTGGACCGCCGAAACTCGCCAGTTACCCAATAGCGCCGAACCCACACCGCTGTTGACATACCGTTTGCCCTTGCCCAGAGGCAATTCATATACCCATGCCAGCTTGAAGTTATGTGTAAGATCGTCCCCGCTAATGGACTTTTCCAGGAAGTGCCGAGCCTGGTCCATGGCGTTGTTCTGTTGAGCCGCTCCCTCTGAATCGTCCATCAGTTTGGAATAGACGTACGATGTCTGAACGGTCAGACCGCTACCCATGCGTTTCTGGAGTTGCAGGATGAGCGCTTCATATTCCGAGTTGCTGCTGTGGTCGCCCCCGCCACTCGCGGTGTCGACCGTCAGGAATTGCGGATAGGGCCGCAAGGACTGGGCCACGGAACCCGTGAAGCCCGGGTAAGGCAGCTTAATGCCCGCCGCCACTGCCGCCGCGGAAGTGACGCTGCTGTTCATTAAGCTGGCTCCATACTGCTGAAAGTCGGAGAAAGGCGTCTGATTGTAATCATCGAGCCCACTCAGCAAGTGGGTGCCCTTATCGCCGGAGTAAGCAATCTCCACCATCGTCGTTGGAGTTAGCTGGCGCTGGATGGAAAAGGTCCAAGAATCGAGCGTGGGGAGAAGTGTAGCATCCTTGCCTTGGAACCATTGCACCGTGTTGCCGTTGGCGAAGGAGGGATCAAGGATGGGGGGCAATGGGTAGGCCGGGAACCCGTTTTGGAAGATCCACGTCGGCTCAACTCCCGACGTGGTGTTGGCGGGCAGATAGATCTGGAAGAACCCGGAATAGTGAGCCGAGCCTTGCGCGGTGACATCAAAACCGAATGTCCGGGTATAGGCCGTACGGATCACGGTCTTGCTGTCCAGGCGATAGGCAATGCCCAGGCGCGGTCCGAAACCGCCAAAATTATATCCTCCGAAATCGGATCTTCCAATCCGTCCCGTCCCAAAGCCGATGAAGTCGAGGGCGCCGGGAATGTTGCCCGCAGCGTGGTTGGGCTTCGTGGGGTTGAAGTTGGTCAATTCCATGAATGGATTCAGGTCAGGCAAGGTGGTTTCCCAACGCACGCCCAGGTTTACCGTCAGACGGCTATTGACATGAAAATCGTCCTGAGCGAAAACCGCGATATAGCGATAAACCTGGTCGATGAGGCGGTGGGTATCAATTCTACCGCTGTCGGCCTGCCCCAGGAGGAAGGAGGCGAAGGAATTTCCGCCCCCGGTCTTGTAGTTGGTATTGCCCGGGACGGCGGTTTCCCCGGTGGCGAAATCAATGGTGCCGGCGGCCCCGGAGTCTCCGAGCCCGTCATAGGAATTCCTTTGGTAGGTCCCGCCGAACTTGAAGGTATGACGTCCATGCGCCCAAGTGAGATTGTCATTGTAACTATAGACGGGTTGATTCGATCCGCTATCCGAGCCGCTTCCCCAGGCGGAGTAACCATCGCTTCCGAACCCTAAGTTCGGCAGGTTCAGATTGCAGTTTGGCACGTTGGGGTAGCAGAACTTGCTTTGCCAATTCCCAATGGCCTCCTGGTAGGGAGCAGCATATTGCTTCCAGACATTGGCGCCAACATAGAAGTAGTTTAATAGGCTGGGGTTAAAGGTATGGGTCCAGCTCGCCCGAAATACGTCGCTCCGATTAAATTGGGGTTGGTAACTGCTGTAGTTGCCGGGGAGAACCGGGGGGCCGTCCGGACCACCGGTATTTGTTTCCCGGGTTCGCCCATAGTAACCGGAGATGCTGTTTTTGTCGTTGAAGATGTGATCACCATTGATACTGAATTTGTTCCAGGGGGTCACGACGGTGCCTGTGGTGACAAAGTAATTGCTTTGGACGGCGCCGACAGTCCCTGGAGCGGCCGTGGTGTTGGGAAGGACTTGCCCGCCGGGGCCGCCGGCAAATACTCCGACCAGCTTTGCGGCCAAGGGATCGAACTCAGCCGTGGGAATAATGTTGAGGCCACTTTGCCCTGGGCAAAGGCCGAATTGACAGCGCACGTATTTGCCCGTTGTTGGGTTCAGGGTCGTAGAATTGGGGTCATAGATCGGAATCATGGCGCCCGCGCTATTGACCCAACCCGAGAAGTTTCCCTGCAACATTTGGGCCGTGGGCAGCGTGAAGGACGTACCCGTCGCGCCGACGCGGTTGCGGAAACCCTCATACGCGGCATAGAAAAATGTCTTGTTCTTCCCGTTGATGATATGGGGAATAATCACCGGGCCACCTGCATTGACTCCGAAGTCGTTTTGCTTGTAGATCGAGCGCGGAAGACCATGCAGATTACTGAAGAAGTAATTCGCGTCCAGGTCCGTATTGCGCAGAAATTCAAATGCCGAGCCATGCAGGCTGTTGGTCCCGGACTTGGAAGAGAACGTCATCACACCACCCTGGGCATGACCAAATTCCGCTTTATAACCGTTGGTTTCCACGGTGAATTCGGTGATGGCATCGAGCGGCGGGGTGTTGTACGTCAGCCACGAATTCGGGGTGGAATTGCCGGCCATCATGGATACGCCGTCCAGGGTGATCCCGAAGGCGCGGGGTTGACCTCCGCCAATCGAGAAGCTATCCGAGGTATTCGTTCCGGGCACGACAGTTCCATTGGCAACACTTGTATTGTAGTTCTTGCCCTCGGGCGTTAAGGAGGCCAGATCCAAGGGGCTGCGCAGAGCAGACCCGACGACGATCGGCAGGTCCTGCACCATCGTATTGTTTATGGTCGCGGACTCCTTTGCCGTCTCCGTGTTCAATGGGGTGACGCTGCCCGTGACAGTAATCGACTGGGTTACGGATCCAATTTCGAGAGAGAAGTTCTGTTCGACGGTATCTTGAACGTGGAGCTCGATGTTCACCTTGTTGATCTCTTTAAACCCCTCCTTGCGCACGAGCAGCCGGTAGCGGCCGGGAGGAAGGTCGGAAATCACGTAGATACCGGCATAGTTGGTCTTGCCAACATAATTCACGTTGGTGTCAATATTCACCGCTCGTATTTCGACCGCGGGCACGACGTTCCCTTGTGGGTCCGAGATTCTTCCGTTGATCGTCGCGCTTGTCGTTTGCGCGGACAGCGGGGCCACAGACCCGCATAAGAGCAACCCCAGGCAACCGAGAATGATGAGAACAGAACTTTTCTTCATGAAGCTTTCTCCCTTCCGCAAAGATATCTTCACCTGATTATGTATGCCGCTGAGGGAAGTCGATTGTACCCAAATATAATTGTGGGGATGTGTTACTGATGGATGGGAAGTCTAGGGGTTGAGCCGGTGGGGACAGGCACAGTGGGACACCCGCGCCGGAGTCATTGATCCGGCAGCACGCCCCACCGATGGAAATGACGGTTACCTCTTCTAGGGGTGATTAGCTTTGCCCCCGAGGTAAGCAAAAAGGATCCTCCCCCCCCGAGGCCTGCTGGCGCCCTGATGAGGCTCGAGGGTCACAAAAACGGAATCGATTTCAGCAAGCTGTTGTGGGTCGTCAACTTTGAAAGCCCATCGTTTCTGGTCCTTGTTATCCGTATACAAGATTCCGAGGTTCCTTACCGAGGTGGGTTCGCCGAGCCGTTCTCCCCAAACCTCAAAAGAGTAATTGGCCTTGATTATTTTGCTCTCGTCCAGATCGTAGGCATAAAAGATAAGCGACTTTCCTTCCGTATAGAAAATCCTTCCGAAAGACCTCTTATTCTTGCCTTTTCCGTCGGCGTCACGAACATCAATGATGTGAAGGTTTCGCGCCCCCATAAGGTCGGTGATATCCCGTCCTGCGGCGAGCAATTCGCGTTCGCGGGCGATGGCTGCCGTCTGCGTGCCGAGTTGCTGGGAGAGCGCGCCAAGCTCCGCTTTTTCGGCTCCGACCTCCGCTTCCACCGCCTTCCCATGGGATCGTGCCTCTTCCAGTTCGGCTTCGGTTCGAGCCAGAAGCTGCGCATTGTTTTCATTCTGGCTCGCCTGCTGGGCGTTCACCTCGCGCAAGTGAACCAGAGACTGGTGCAGAGCCTGGTTTTCAAACCGCCTGACCGTGAGATCCTTGTCCATAGCAGCGAGCTGCGTAACCATTTTGGAGTTCTCGTCCTTCAAACCAGAGATCTCACTCCTGGAAGCATTGATCACAGCCTGCAGCGCTGTGAACTTCGCCTCCAGTTTGTAGCTGGCTTGAGTCTGGGCGGCCACGGTGTTCTGTCCCGGCGCTTGACTTCCTGTCTCCGGCGAGGGCCGCGGACCGCGGTGGAAAACGCGCTGCCCCGTCGCCACCATGATCATCGCCAGCACTGCCGCCGCGGCCACCCATCCATACCGAAGTATCAAGCGGGGCTTGGGCTGATGACGCTTTAGCAGGCGGTCAGAAAACTGAATCCCCGCCGCGCTTGCCCTTTCAATAAATCGTTCTCGCATCCCTCCCTTTTTGATGTGGGTCAGAATCTCACCTTTCGCCTTGTCGTATTCCGCCGCGGGCAAGCCCTCCAGAAAAGAGTAGAAATCCACGTGGGCAGAACGGCAAGAGGGGCAGCGCTCCACGTGCTCAATCATCTGCTGATATTCGTCTGGCGATAGCCGCGTCGTGTCGGCTGGTAAGGATTCATCCTTAGCGGATTCAGGTTTCCACATCAAAAGACCCCCGAGAAGCCATTTCAAATTCTGTTTCCCTCGTCCGGTTGTTGCGTCTGTCTCCGTTGCTGTGCACCAATAATGTGCGCAGACGACGAAGCGCACGGTAATAATGATGCCTTACGTTTCCCAGGGATTCACCTGTCCTCACGGCAATATCTTTGAGCGGCATATCCTCGAAGTACGCCATTTGCAGAACGCTCTTCTGGGAATGATTCAGGCTCTCCAGACTCTCCCGCACCAGGCAACGGACTTCAGGAAAAGACAGCACTCCCAGCGCGGCATCCATGACTGGGGTTTCTGCTGAATGGGGCGGGCGGCGTCCTTGTTCATCTCGGGCGTAGAAGCCCCGCACCTTGAGGTACTCACGCCGATTCATGCTGCGGTGATACGCGTACTGGAGTAGCCATACCTTCGCGCTGCCGCGCGAGGCCTCGAATTGTCCCGCCACCCGGTAAATTTCCAGGAAGATGGATTGCATTACATCCTCGGCCTCGGCTGGATTATGGAGAATCTTGAACGCCACGCTCAAAATAAGCCGGTGGTAGCGATCGAAGAGGACGGCGAGTGCATCGTTGTGCCCGGCTCGGAGATGCGCGATCAGTTCCGGGTCAGCCAACTTACTCAACTGCTCGAAGGCAAGCCCGCACGGTTCCTTAGGTCGCCCGTTGACAAGATCCATAAAGGTGTCCTTAGACGCTCCTCCTAATACTCCCGAGGACCTGTAAGACGCCCCATCGCTTAGAGTCGTCACGATGGGAAGGTATACCACACTTGTGCAGGAATGACGCATACGTCGATCGAATTATTTTTTGTTATGGCCTGGTACATCATTGGAATCTGAAGGGCATACTTTCTTGTCCCCAGCAGGCTGCCCGACTTGGGAATAAGAACTTGCCTCGGCGCAGCCGTGCCCGACGCCAGAAATCCACGTCTGGTACCCAGTACACCCGCTCAGGGACTTTGCCATGGACGGCGGCCAGATTGCGCTCGCGGCGGGTCACAAATTTTCTTCATTCCAGGGACGGATGTAGTATAAAGCCACTGTCACATGTCTAATAAACCCGCTTGGCAAGACTCTTTTCGCCGGTCGATTGTCCTGCTCCTGTTTGCGGGTTCGATGTTCAACTACGTGGAACGCTCGGTACTGAGCGTGGTCATGCCCGCGGTGCGGCGGGACCTCTCCCTGACGAATCGGGATTACGGACTGGCCATTCACGCGTTTCTGGTGATGTATGGCCTCTTCTACATCCTGGGGGGGGCGGATTGCGGATCGCCTGGGATACCGCCGTACATTTACGCTGGCGGTAATTGTGTGGTCGTTCGCCACCATGGCCCAATCGTTTGTGCAAGGGCTGCGCAGTTTGTTTTTTTGCCAAGCCATATTGGGAATCGGAGAAGGCATCTACTATCCTGCCGCCATGCGCGGCGCGGCCGAGTTGTATCCCCCTGCCAGCCGCGCCAGGGCCGTGGGAGCAATCCTCTCGGCAATCAGCCTGGGGATGGTGGTCACGCCTCCACTGGTGGCCTGGACAACCCTCCATACCGGATGGCGGCTCACCTTCCTGCTGGTCGGCGCGCTCGGCTTCGTGCTGCTTCCTCCTTGGCTTTGGTTGCATCGGCAAGGCCAGGGTACGGAAGGTACACCCGGCTCTGTGCCGGTGGAGGGATATGATCCCGCCGCGGGTGTTTCCAGCGCAGATGTTACGCTGGGCGAAGTCCTGAGGACTCGGAAGTACTGGCTCGTAGTCGCGGCACGGGGGTGCTCAGATGTCGCCTGGTTTTTCTATCTGTTTTGGATTCCCGCCTACTTTCAGGATGTCCGAGGGCTCTCACTCGCCCGCGTGGGCAAACTGCTCTGGATACCTTACTTTTGCTCTTTCCTCGGAGCTTTTGCCGGGGCCGCCGCGAGCGGCGCCCTGATCCGCAAAGGCTGGGGCGTGAGTCGCAGCCGCAAGACCGTCCTGCTGGCTGCCGCCTTCCTCGCCGCCTTCAGTGCCTCGGCCGGTTTTGCGCCACTCACAACCTTGGCCTTGGCGCTGGTGAGCCTGGCGCTCTTTTCCCATCAAACCTGGTCGACCAATATTCACACCGCCATCACGGAGATTTCCCCCCCCCAAGCATGTGGCGATCCTTTATGGAATAAGTGGAGCCGGCGGGACTTTTGTTGGCGCTGGGGCACAACTCGTCATTGGGCGTCTCATTGACCTGCACGGGTACAAACCGGCTTTTGTGGGGGCAGGGGGAATGTATGTTCTGGCCGCGGCCTTACTCGTCAGCGCCGGCGTGCTTGAACCCATTCGGCGGAAGGTGATTGGGCTTTCCCCATCGTCCCCGGTTTCCTGATCGGGAGCAGGTTCCGCTTGCCGCGGCAGCGCACGGTGCCTGCCGGCGCATGCAGCAACTCCCGTTGAGGGAGTCAGTCGTGCAGCGCCGGTGGCTACTCCTTGTCGTCAGGATTTGGGGTTAAGCGGTCGTGGTGCGTGTGATCGCCGCTGAATTCGTCCACACCTCGGGCTTGATCTGCATTCCCAGGCCTGGCAATTCCGGAGCCCGGATCTTGCCATCGTGGGGAACCAATGGGTTTTCCAGCATGGCAGGCCAGGTGGTTTCGTAGAAGACCTGGCAACTCTCTTGGATGGCGAGGTTGGTAAGGGCGGTGGTGAGATGGGTGGTGGCGTAAAAAAGCAAGGGCCCTCCCGCCGTGTGCGGCGCCACGGGGAGTTCAAAGGCCTCTGCCAGGGTCGAAATCTTCTTTGCCTCGCTGAGCCCGCCGCACCAGGTCACATCGAACATCACGTACTTCGCGGCCCGCGCTTCCAGCATTTGCAGGAATTCCATGCGTCCCGCCATGCGTTCGCTGATGGTGAGGGGATTGGAAGTGGAATCGGCCAAGATCCGGTATTCCGAGAAATTGCCGGGGAGGAGCATGTCTTCAAGCCACATGGGCCGATAGGGCTCAAGGGCTTTGGCAATTCGCACCGCCGAAGTCAGGTCCCAACAACTGTGAAATTCCATCAGAATTTCAATGTCGTTTCCGAAAGTGTCGCGCAGTTTGCGCACCGGAGCCAAGCCTTCCTCGATGTCGGCGGGGGTAATGAATTCATGCTGGTTGCGGATTGCCGCTCGGTCGAAGGGCCATATCTTGATGGCTTTTACGCCATAGCGATCGATCAACTCATGCATGATCTTTTCCGGCTCTTTGTTAAAGTCGTAGCGATGGCCGAAGCAGGTGTTGTAGAGGCNNATGGCGCTCAAGGCGCGCATCTCGGTGCCACCCGTCACCTGAAAATCAAAAGCGCGATAAAAATCCGCCCAGATGCGGTCAATGTCGCGCGGGTCACGGCCTATCAACATGCCGGCTATGGTGGAATGTACCATGCTGGCCTCCGCCTCATTCCGCGGGTAAGTCTCGCCCAGGCCCACCAGGCCGGTATTGGTGTGGACACGCACCCACACCCAATTGGGTTGCCAGGGTAAGTTGGCGCCCGGCCGGAAGTACGTCGTGTCAATGCCCGTGATCTTCATGTCGGGGGCCGAACTTGTCTGCGCGAAGGCGGGCGAGCCCACCCCCGCCAGCGCCGACGTAAGCAGGTATGGAAAGAAAGCTCTTCGTTTCATAAGTCATCCTTTTGACCATCATCTCAATTAGGTCATACCTCAGGAAGTATTGACGAAACTTGAGAATCCACCTCCGGAAGTGGTGCAAGCTTCGAGCCCAGGGTCATTCCAACATCTCTCGCAAGAACGCTGCGGCGCGATTATACTTCACCCGCCTCGGCGCGAAGGGAAAGCCTGCGCCGATGGCCGAGAAAANNCCCAGACATTATAAACGCACATGGCTCCGCTGTGAGGTTTCTTGGATGTTATCAAGCGGCGCCCTTATTGAACCAAGTCCACATCGGGTTGTACGACCCAGGGTATATCTCAAATGCTTAGTTCGCGCGTTAAGTCAGAGGTGAGAACCTCTGCCGTTGAGGGCGCAGGATCCGGGGGCGAGTCCCTTGATTCCGGCCCCTGGTGCGGTTTAGAGGGGATTGGTTTTGGCGTGAGTCCGGCCCCGGCGAGGCGGATCTTGATTGAAGGAGATGAAGATGCGACAGCAATTTCCGATGAGAACAGTTTTGGCGTTTCTGGCTTTACAGATTTTGGTATCGGCATCATTTCTGCGCGCGCAAGCGAGCAGCGACGTCTTTAATGTCAGGGATTATGGGGCTACCGGCAAAAAGGCGGACATCGTCACCCAGGCCATTCAGAAGGCCATTGACGCCTGCGCCGAATCCGGCGGGGGAACAGTTTACCTGCCTGCCGGCGATTACACGTCAGGGACCCTGCACCTGCGCAGCCACGTCAAGTTCTACCTGGAAATCGGGGCCACCCTGTTCGGATCAAAGGCGGAAGCCGATTTCACCACGGACGCCCTGCTGTTGGGCGAGGACCTCGAGAATATTTCCATAGAAGGCC
>PLWR01000041.1:0-2282 GCA_003165615.1 Acidobacteriota bacterium
TGGCTCCGGCCAACGAGGACGAACTGGCGGACATGATGTTCACCGCCACCACCATCAATCATCCCACGTTCATCCGTTATCCGCGCGGCGCGGCCGAGGGCGTGCCGATAAAGGACCAGCCAAAAATCATCGAGGTGGGCAAGGCGGAAGTGATCCAGAATTTTTCGCAAAACGGCCGGCGCAAGGTGGCGTTGTTCGGATTGGGCAACATGCTCAGCGTGGCGCGGCAGGCGGCGCAGGAATTGAGCGAGCAGGGTTTTGACGCGGCGATCATCAATCCGCGATTCACCAAGCCGATTGACGCGGGCACGACGGAATTTTTTGGCCGCGCGGCGGATGTGGTGGTGACGCTGGAGGATCATGTGCTGCCTGGCGGTTATGGCAGCAGCGTGCTGGAATTGTTCAGCGAGAAACAGGTGCAGACGCCGGTGGTGCGCATCGGCTGGCCGGACAAATTCATCGAGCACGCCACCACGGTGGAATACCTGCGCGAGAAGCACGGTTTGACCGCGGCGAACACCGTGGCGCAGGTGAAAGCGCAGATGGTGGATGTGCCGGTGGCGGCGCCTAAGCTGCTTGGCGCGGCTTAATAGTGAAATGCCAAATATCATATATCTCTTCACCAACGAAGCGATGCCTGGTATCGTTAAGATTGGGGTAACTGATGGTGAAACCATCGAGGCTCGCCTTATGCAGTTAAGTTCACCCACGGGAGTTCCACTGCCGTTTGAATGCTACTTCGCTGCGAAAGTGGACGACGCTAACGATGTTGAAAAAAAACTTCATCAGATCTTTTTTGAGCAGCGTGTTAATCCGAAGAGGGAATTCTTTCGCCTCGACCCAGAAAAAGCCGTTTTGGCCATTAGTATTGGAAAATTTGACGACGTTACTCCAGGTGACGTAACGATTGACCAGGAAGAAAAGGAAGCGCTAGAAAAAGCTAAAAGCCGCCGCCCCCGCATCAACCTAGCTAAAATTGGCATTAAGGCTGGAGATGTTTTGACATTTTCGCGGGATGATTCGAAGACAGCGACTGTAGTCCCTGATGGCAAACTTAATTTAGATGGGGAAATTATGAGTCTGTCGAGCGCGGCACTGAAAGTTCTCCAGTCTATGGGGTATAAATCAACATCTGTGAGCGGAACAGACAATTGGATGTTTGATGGCAAACTGTTGGACGAGCGACGCCGTCAAATGGAAGTCGAACAATTTGAGGACGTAAAGGCGCTTTGAGCAAATGTATAAAAAAATTCCCTTCCCCGCTTTTTATCTAATTCGTGACATTGCCCATAACTACAAAATAACAAAAGCTAAAAACAGATTTTATGGCTTACAAAGACATCACCCCGCCGGCTGGCGACAAGATCACGGTCAGCAGTGGAAAACTGACCGTGCCCAACAACCCGATCCTGCCGTTCATTCGCGGTGACGGGACGGGGCCGGACATCTGGCACGCGAGCCAGCGTGTTTTCGACGCCGCGGTGGAAAAGGCTTACGGCGGCAAACGCAAGGTGGCGTGGTTCGAGGTTTTCGCGGGCGAAACCGCCAAGAACAAGTTCGACAACTGGCTGCCGGATGACACGGTGGAGGCGTTCAAGGAATTCCTCGTGGGCATCAAGGGGCCGCTGACCACNNTACCTGGTGGGCATCAAAGGCCCGCTGACCACGCCGGTGGGCGGCGGGATCCGCTCGCTGAACGTGGCGTTGCGCCAAATGCTCGACCTCTACGTCTGCCTGCGCCCGGTGCAATATTTCGCGGGCGTGCCTTCGCCGGTCAAGCACCCGGAAAAGGTGAACATGGTCATTTTCCGCGAGAACACGGAGGATATTTACGCGGGCATCGAATACGCCGGCGGAACGCCCGAGGCGCAGAAATTTCTGGATTTTATCGCGCAGAATTTTCCCAAGGATTTCTCGAAGATTCGTTTTGGCACCAAGGAGGCGATTGCCGGTTACATGAAAATGGCCTCGCCGGACCATGACGCCTCGCACATCCCGGTGCAAGTGGGCATCGGCATCAAAGCGGTGTCGAACGTCGGCACAATCCGCTTGGTGAAGTCGGCCATCGAATACGCGCTGGCGTTCAAGCGCAAGAGCGTGACGATTGTCCACAAGGGCAATATCATGAAGTTCACCGAAGGGTCGTTCCGCGACTGGGGCTACGAGCTGGCCAAGCAGGAGTTCCGCCAACACATCGTTACGGAGCGCGAACGCTGGGCGCTCGACGGCAAGGATAAGAACCCCGACGCCTCGATCGAAGCGCTGGCGGCCCTGGTTGAGCC
>PLWR01000041.1:2329-4676 GCA_003165615.1 Acidobacteriota bacterium
TGGTGAACGACCGCATCGCCGATTCGATGCTGCAGCAGATCCTGACACGCGCGGATGAATACCAGTTGTTCTGCACGCCCAACTTGAATGGCGATTACCTTTCCGACGCCTGCGCGGCACAGATTGGAGGGCTGGGCCTGGCGCCCGGCGCGAACATTGGCGATGGGTTCGGAGTGTTTGAAGCCACGCACGGCACCGCGCCCAAATACGCGGACAAGGACGTGATCAATCCCGGCGCCGTCATTCGCTCCGGCGCGTTAATGTTTGAATTCATCGGCTGGCCCGAGGCAGGCAAGTTGATCGAGGACGCCCTGGCAGCGGCCATCGCGCAACGCCGCGTTACATACGACCTGGAGCGGCTGATGGTCATGGACGGCATCACCGGCGTGCAAAGGCTCAGCACCAGTGCTTTTGCGAGCGCGATGATCGAGAACATGCACCGATTTTAGATTTTGGATTTTAGATTTTGGATTAAGGCGTCCTATTACCTCTTCTACCTACCGCTCTGACCTGTTACTACGCCCTGTCCTAGCGGGCCTCAGCACGCGGGGGGAGGCAACAGTACCCGCCTCAATCCAAGATCCCAAGTAGCCTATGGCCTGACAGGAGACGGTCACACTAGGCAGTCGGCGATAGGCAAGCGGCAGTAGGACGCCTTAATCCAAAATCTAAAATCCAAAATCTAAAATGTTTCTTGAGGGGGGAGCTAATGATTCGCAAAAAAGTGACTGTGGTTGGTTCAGGCAATGTTGGCGCAACTGTGGCTCAACGCCTGGCGGATAGGCGGATGGGGGATGTCGTTCTGATTGACATCATTGAGGGCGTTCCGCAGGGCAAGGGTTTGGACCTGCTTGAATCGGGGCCCATCGAGGGTTACGACATTAAGATTAGGGGAACGAATGATTACGCGGACACCGCGAACTCGGACTTGGTGGTGATGACGGCGGGCTTTCCGCGCAAGCCCGGCATGAGCCGCGACGACCTGCTGAAAGCGAACTATGACATCGTCAAGGGAGTTATCGAGAAGGTGGCGAAATACTCACCCGAGGCAATCCTGATCGTGGTGACCAACCCGCTGGATGCCATGGTGCAGACGGCGTTCAAGGTGAGCGGATTTCCAAAGAATCGCGTGATCGGCATGGCGGGAGTCCTGGATTCGGCTCGCTACCGGACCTTCATCGCGGAAGCCTTGAACGTCTCGACACGGGACGTGCAGGGGTTCGTCCTGGGCGGGCACGGAGACACCATGGTGCCCGTGCCGCGTTATACGACCGTGGCGGGAATTCCGGTGGGGGATTTGATGCCCCGGGAACAGCTCGAGGCCATCATTAAGCGCACTCGCAACGGGGGAGCCGAAATTGTGAATCTCCTCAAAACCGGAAGCGCCTTTTACGCGCCTTCCGCGGCCGTGGTGGAGATGGTTGACGCCATCTTCAACGACCGCAAAAGAATTCTTCCTTGCGCCGCTTATCTTGAAGGCGAGTATGGTATCCACGGTTTGTTCGTAGGCGTGCCAGTGAAGCTGGGCGCGCTGGGGATCGAGCAGATTGTGGAAATCAAACTGACGCCGGAAGAACAAGCGGCGCTTCAAAAATCCGCCGCCGCGGTGAAGGAGTTGGTGGAAATTATCGGAGTGTAACGCGACCAGAACAGCGCAACTGGTAGTCGCAACCAAAAATGACACTCTCCGTGTCCTCCGTGCCTCTCAAGCCTTAACACAGAGCGCACGAAGAATTTCAGTGGCCTCTGTGTTGACGCTCTTCTTGCCAGGGAGCACACAAAGAGATCTTTTCGGCGCGCGAAGGAGATGGCAACTGGCGGCGCTGAAGCAAGAAGTCGGAATGTGGAAAATGGCGTGCCGAGAGGTTGTTTTCGGTATTCAGCAGGTCGTTCTCCGCTTTGGCCAGCCAAGCAGCGAAGTTAGAAGCGGGGCTGTTCATAGAGCACTTTCCCCTCAGCTTCAATCATTGAGGCCAAGGTTCCATTAGTCTTTCGCAGTCTGTGGACTTCCTCAGGTGTGAAGACAACGACGCCGCGGGACCAGGGACGCAATCCGAAAATAGAACTCACCTCGACGGCACGCTCGGGCGGGTGCGCCCGGGTTTCCATCTCGACGAACAGGTCTACGTCGCTTTCGGAAGTCGCCTCACCCCACGCCTGGCTTCCGAAGAGAATAATTCGCCGGGGATGGAAGCGCTCGACGATTGTCCGGGTGATTTGTTCCAACAACTCCGTATTATTCATGTGTGCAGCATCAATAATACAACAAACGTGGCGAATCCGCCGTGGCCTAGCATGCCGCCGACGGTAGTGTCCTAATTTGGGCAATAATTTACTTGACTCGCCC
>PLWR01000421.1 GCA_003165615.1 Acidobacteriota bacterium
TTGACGAGACCTGAGGGGGGAAACCTGAGAGTGCGGTGAGGTTAGGTCAGAGTTCATCCACAGGAGGGGAAGCTTAATTGCGAGATGGGGCCTGAATTCAATTCTTCTGATTAGATTTCCAATGGACGTATTCCTTCGTGCTTGCATACCAGTTCTCCAAGGCACTCAGGAAGCACTTTCGCGCTAGCTCAGGGTTTTTCGCCTTAATGCCTTCCAGGACGGGGAGGTGGGATTGGGCGTCTTGGATCAGATCGATTGCTTCCCCCGAGTGAATCCTCATGGCGGAAAATGCATAAACCGGAACGAGAACGCGCCGAAGGGCTGATTCCAAATACTCGTTGTCCGCGATGGCCCAGATCTTCATGTGGAAAGCGAAATCGGCCTGCAGAAATTGCTCCCCTTTCTTCGCTCGAGCTATTTTCAACAATTCCTCATAGGCTTTTTCCAAGTCCTTGGTTTGGGCCGGCGTTGCCAGGCATGCGGCTTGTTCCACCGCGAAGCCTTCCAGGACTTTGCGCACCGCGAAAATCTTCTCCCCGGCGTCGGGAGTCAGCGTGGTGATGTAAGTCGCAGTGTTGGGCTTCTTGGTCACAAAGCCATCGGCCTCAAGGGCGACGAGAGCTTCGCGCACTGCGGTTAGACTTGTCCCGAATTGACTCGCCAGGCGGCGCTCCACGATCTTTTCACCCTCCCGGAGCGTCCCGTTGAGGATGGCTTCCTCAATCCGGTCTGCGATCATTCGGCGCAGGGTTACAGACCCGAAGGGCTTGAATACTATGGGCATTTCTTGCCTCCAAAGGCCGAGCGTCAAAAACCGGCATGGCATACCGGTTTCTTAATTTGCCTCTTGCGATCAGGTTCGTCTCCACAGCATGCACCCATCTGGGCTGTGCGGCAGTAGCGCAGCCGGAGATTCCATAAACTAATCGCATTGAACCGGTATTTCCATCAATAACTTCCAGTTTGCTTGTTAACATACCGCTGGCCGCTGCTAAATGCAATTAATAGTGTGGGTTGGAGCGCAAAGTGTTTGTATGGGCGACTCGGCCCCGGCGAAGGGCGGGCGGTGATTGACTTGCTGATACCTTCCATTGCCGAGGAGAGGAACTAGCCTTCAGTGCAGGAGGCGATTCGCCATGGAACCTGCTGGATGGTGCGCATAAGCTTTCCAGCGCAGCGGCCCAAATGCCAGCGAGGCTCGAGCAGTTGCATATCGCCGGAAGTCCTGGACAAATCGGAAAAGCGATCAAGTCGAAAACTGGCCCAATAGCCCAGCCAGCGCGGGTCTTTCTGTTGCGCTGCACCAAGCCGCTCGATCATCGGACGCTGGCGAACATATCCAAGTATGGAGGCATGGCAGCCATGCGTGGCTCATTTCTGCTGATACAACAGCACCAACTGGTCCGGCCGGACAGCGACGTATTCCGGTCCCAGACCGTCGGCGATGTTCGCTGCCATTTCCAGGTCGGTCAGCCAATTGCTCAGGAAGACGTGTAGGAAGGCGGGCCGTTCGTGCGGGGTCCAGCGTTTGATTTCGTTGATCATGAAAAACTCTGCGTCCCGCCGGGCGGAAGGGGTCCAGTTGTAGCCGGATGGCGGCCCGCTGTTGATTGATCGGAAAACGGGGGTGCCCGCAACCACGGTATCCGTGTTTTCCGGGGTGGTGACGTGTGTGCGGCCATAATTGGCGAAGATGCCCTTGATTCCCGGGATTCCCGCCAGCAGCGCCAGCCGTTCCGGCGACATTTCCGCCAGAGTTGACATCACCGTGGCATCCAGCCGGGCGCGGTAAATGCCGGAAATCCGGACGAAGTCACGCCAGATTTGTTCCCGCTGCTCGGGCGGGTAATTGTTGGCATAGACGTCCTCATGGATGTAACCCACACCCGAAAGGGCATTCACAAAACAGTCGCCGGGCTTCGCGTGCTTGAAGAAATAATCCACGATGTCAGGCTGCCCGTCGAGGGCGGCAGGATTCATCTGCCAGCCAATGGGCACGCGGCCATGTGTCCGGTCCGTGAAGAGCTTGCGGTAGTAGTGGCGCTGAAAGTTCCACCCGTCGCCATCAGAGCGCGTGAAGCAGAAATAGACTTTGTCGGGCTGAAGTCTTACGGGGGGAATCGCCTGGTGAACTTTGGCCGACGTTCCCGAATGAACCGAAAGATTCCCCACCGTGGGAGAGTATCCATCGTAGCCTGAGCAGAGCTCGAACTTGCCACACTCGCTTAACAGGCGGACGCCCTCCCACTCGGCAATACCCCCCTGAGGCTCGTCGCCGCTCCCCGGCCAGCCGAAGCAGGGGATGTTGGCCGGCCACTTCATGAGGATTTCACGTGCGAACTCCTTTTCCTCCACCGGCGAGGCTTGCGGTTGCTTCGCGACGTCCTGGGGGCCGGATATCCAAAGGATGGGAATCTTGAATTCCAGCAGATAGTCGCGCAGGGCCACCTCATGCGGGTCGAGGATGGCCAGGGACCGGCGGGAAAGTTGGTCGCCGATCTTCTCAAACGCCCACTGGTAGGCATCCAGGTCCTTTTTCCAATTCATGAAACCGAGATCCATGCCCATATTCCATGAATCCGGCAAATGCCCCATGGGCAGGTCGAATTGGTTGGCGACGTGAGGCGTTGCCACCAACCCGGCATGCACACTGGCCAGCATCGTGGCCACGTTGATGCTGGCGGGGATGGCGGGATCCGTCACGAAAACCACTTTGGCTTCCGGAAGGAAGAGTCCAAATACGTCAGCGATCTCCAGCCACTTCACTTCGTCCACGTCGCCGCGCTCGCGCAACCAGTCCAGCCACAGTTCGTCGTAGTAATCGTGCACCAGATAGAGGCGAGGCTGCGACCTGTTCACCAGGCCTTGCAGGCAGGTTAGCGTGAGCCGCATGTCCCAGTTGAATGAGGTTAGCTCCTCCATTCGGAAAGCGTAGAGCTTGCGAGCGGGAGGCGCGGATTTGGGACAGACCGTTAATTCGGGCGCTGTCTCAGCCAAGCCGGGCGCCGCCACCAGCAGGCTCCCCAGCGTCGCTGCGGAGGCTTGCATGAATCCCCTCCGCGTGATCGACATCCTGTTTAAGAACTGCAACTCATGAGGGTCATTCATGGTTTCGACCTTTCACATCATGCGATGATCGAGCATAACCGAGATTGCTGGATGTTAAGGGTTAGATAGGGTTTGTCAAGCGGAACTTTATTAATTTGTGGCGAGGCTTGAGTTGCCAGAATGCGCCGGGACTCATTTCTCCCGATCGGATTTTGAGAGAACGTACGCCTCGGTGCGCGCGTACCATTCGTCAAGTGCGCTCAGGAATCGCTCCCGTGCCAGCCCGGGGTCCTTCGCCTTAATGGCTTCCAGAACGGGAAGGTGAGCTTGGTGGCGGGATACTGTAAGCGCCAAGCGAAGCTAGCGGCAATCCCCGGCGCCGAGGCCGCAACTGCCGCAAGGACTGGCCTTCTGGGTGCTGTCTTAGTCGTTTGGAGCCGACTCTTCACTTGCCCCGATTCAGCTTGGGCATAGCGGGTGGAGTGCGCACACCTTCACGCAAATCACACTCCGCGAATTGTCGGTTGAAAAACCCAGGCTCCCGGACGGATTTCTAGACGACCTCAACCGCCTTGGCGGTCTTTGCTGACTCGTAGCAGGCGGAGAGGATATTCTGGCTTCGCAAGCCAACTTCGCCGCTGATCGTGGTTGGGCGCCCATCCAAGATAGCCTGACTGAACTCCTCGATTTCCGCGCGGTAAATATTCACCGGCTCCGGGGTAATTTCCAGACCTCGCGCCGCCGCGCGAGCCTGTTGGGTGTCATACCCTCTGTCGCCTTCCTGTAGGCAAGCAACCATTTCCCCGGCGCTCGCCTGTGAAATCGTCCCTTTGGCCAGAATGCTGCCACGCGAGCCGTAAAGCTCAAGGACGTTCTTGCTGCTTTCGTCGGGAATGCAAAAGAACGCGTCGACGGTTGCCAGGGCACCATTGACGAAGAAGAGTGTCACTACCGCGCTATCTTCAGACGCATACGGGTGGACTGTCCGGTTGGTAAAGCAGCTGACTTTCTTCACCACGCCGAAGAACATCTCCAGCAAATCGATGCAGTGGCCACCCATGTCAATGAGCGAACCGCCGCCGCCTTGGGCCGGGTCCTGCCGCCAGGCGCCTTCCACCGGCGGATACCAGCACGAAAGCTGGGCGCGGCCGTAGACCGGCTGGCCAAGCTTCCCCTCCTGAATGAGCTTCAGTGCCTTCTGATTCTGCGATTGAAAACGCATCATGAAGCCGCAGCCGAGCTGCACACCGGCACGCTGGCAGGCGGCGATCATCTCTTTGCCCTCATTCACCGTCATCCCCAGGGGCTTCTCACACAAAACGTGCTTCCGGGCCTGGGCGCACCGCAGCGTCTGTTCGTGATGCTTGTTGGCCGGCGTAGCCACGTAGACAGCGTCAATCCCCGCTTCGAGCAGGTCATCGATGCCGCCCAAGGCTTTGGCTTTGAATTGCTGGGCCACCTCGTTGTTGAGTTTGGAATTGATGTCGAAGACCGCGATCAGTTCCGCATTCCTGCCGAGAATGATTCCTTCGGGAATGGTTCGGCGGCGGGCAATTCCGCCGGAGCCGATGACTCCCCACCTGATCTTGTTCGCCATGATCCGCTCCTCTCATCTGGGGAAAAGTCCGTTGAGCTGCCGCAGGGCGGAAGCTGTGAGTTCGTCCCCCGCGCCCTCTTCGTAATATGTTGATCCCGTTGTAGGTTCGTAGCCGCCCTGCTCGAAGGCCTCCCGCGTCGGCAGATACCCGATCGCGTCGTTGGTAAGTTCAACGACAAGAGTGTGCTTCGCGGGCGACTGCTTCTTGATTTGCAGGCCAAACTCACAGAATATTTCACCCGGCAACGTCACGATCCCGAGATCGCCGATGCGAAGGGCGTTGACTTCCACGAAATCGTCGGCTTCCTGATTCTGGTACATCTGCAACCACGTCAGCGCATAATGCTCATCGGGAAGGCCATCCACTTGGCCGCAGGCCGGGTGCTCTTTCGCTTTCCGCAGTACCTCTTCCGACCACAGGCGTTGGTCTTCGCTGATTTTCAGCCGCTTCAGTCGAACCTTCTCACGGGAAAGAGCTATGCCGTTTCCTTCCACCGGCACGGCGCGCGTCCTGGCTTCGCAGGCCGCGACGCCCAGCATGTAACCCACGCGCTGGGCCATCTCGAAACCGCGACCCTGCGTCCTGTCCGCATAATTGAGGTGAACGATGTTCCCGCAGCAGCCGTTGAAAAAGGCGGTGATGAAATCGTCGCCCGTCAGCCGCGCGAGACTCTCGGCCAAATAGCCAGGGTAGTCAGCGGAATAAAGCCAGTTGTCGCCCGCCAGAATCGCCGGGTGCAGGGCGAAATTCACCAGAGCAGCCGCGGGTTTTCCGTCCTGATCAATCGAAAGCGTGGTCATTTGCGGGTCAATCGGCCCCAGCGGTTCGATGACAAACTCCGGGTCTAGTCCTTCCCAACACATGTGCGTTTTGCCGTCCTTGCAGCGCAACCGACGGTTGAAGGAGACCCGGTTCTCCTCGGTCGTGCCGAAGGTAAGCCGCGACGGTTTGAGCTGCTGGTTAGCCAGGACTGCGGCGTTGGCGGCTTTGGTCAAGAAGCGTTCGATGGCCGCGTCGTCGGACTTGGGGAGCGAACCCAGACTCATCGCCGCAGGTCCGCTGTGGGTGTGGGTGGCAGCAATGATAATGTTTTCAGGACGGAGATCGGTCTGAGAAGCAATAAAGCGGCGCATAAGCGAGGCATTGTTTCGATCGATCATACAAATGTCGAGCGACAACAACGCGACCTTGGTGCCGGCCGAATCCTGAAACACCAGCGCACGAGAATACAAGGGATCGTGAATGCCCCGCGCTCCGTAATCGTCACGGAAGTTTCCCATCAGGGGAAGGCCCAGCGCCGGTGTGTAGTCCACACGAGCCACCCCAATTTTCAAGCTCAGCATAGTGCTCTCCCCCTTGAAAGACTGGCGGGGCCGGGCCCAGACTTTGAGTGCGCCCGGTGTCTTGGCCGTCCTTGCAGCGATTGCGCTGCTCGATCGTCCTTGCCGCTTGCTCACCGCCAAGTTGTGCCAATCAGCAAGAAAGGCGGCTGAAAAGCTCTCCCGGAATCTCACCACCGGCGGGTTGACTCCGCGCGTGTCACCGTTGCCAGGTTTGAGGCTTTTTCTCGATGGTCAGGTTACACCGGGCCTCTTTACAGGTGCTGAGATCGATGTTGTATTTGAAACCCAAAGGCTCCAAGGCGCGACGATACAGTACATCGCAGTGCTCGCAGTAGTGCTCGTACGCCTCGATGTGTTTAGTCTCGTTCAGCATTCCCATGCTGGGGCAATGTCGCATCTCGATTTCGAACTTCCCGTTTTCCTCGTCAAGCGTCATACGAAAGTCAGCCGCCTCTTCCGTCAGCGTATGACTCCAGTATTCAAAACAGCCGGCCAGTCCCTTCGATGCTGCCAAGTCACGCAGATTGGTGAGGAACTCGTCCGAGAGGCTCTCCCAAAACTTGACCACCGCATCCTTCCCACCCTTGGCGTGCAGAAACTTGAAAAGCTCGCTATACGCAGGAATGAATTCCGTGCAGGAAATCATCCGTTTACTCCTTCCTTTTCCAAAACTTCTGAACGCAGCGGCCCTCCCCGGGCTCGTACTGGGTGAAGCAAGCGTGGCCGGCTTCGCCACAGATCGTTTCATTGACGACCACCGTCGTCTCACAATAGCGCGGGGTGACAAGCTGATGGATCTTCTTCAAGTGCGCAATGGCGGGACATTCATGGACAGTCAAGACCAAGGCGCCGTCCTTGTATTCCAGGGTGAACTTGCCGCCCTCTTTCGTGAAGATCTCGTTCCAATGTTTTTCCAGCGCCGTTAATCCCTCGTTTTTCAGGAGCTGGCTCAACGGTGCATAATAACTTCGCCCGACCGCCCTCAGGTACTCTGCGGTGGCCTCCGGACCGAAATGGTCATCCAAGTACTTGATGCCATAACACAGTGCCCCATGAAAGTCCTGGTGCAGATACTCGTGATCGGTCGCCTTGCAATCCAGGACCCGGAGCTCCTTCTTGGAATCAACCATAAGTCCTTCCCTCACATGTGATCATCAGCCTTCTCTGTACGAGAACGAGGGACTGTATTGAATTGGTTTGAGCTTGCATACCAAGCAATATATCGCGATCTCCAGTGATTTGCGGTGACGGCGGTCTTCGTCTTCAATCAGGCTGGCTCTTCACCCATTCCGGCGCCAACTGTGCCTGCAATGTCCACGACCCTCTAATCTTGTCTCCGGCTTCACCTCCGGCGCCAACCACCCAGCCGTCGAGGCAGAAGAATTTTGTGTCGGCAAGACCATGAGGTAAGTCCCCATTCTGGCGAAAAGCCCCCGAGGCCCATTCGTATTCATAGACTTCCTTCTCAAAAGTTGTAATGTATCCGGCAACCAGAAGTATACTGCATAAGCTTTACGGATATTACCAAGGTAGCGTCGTCGCCCGGGCGGGATATGTCGGCAGTATGCCAGCGCTATGAGAAGGTGCGTTATCCCGCCAATTCCTGGACACATGCAGAATTCTACCCCAAGAGAACGAACTGATGAAACAGACCATTCTGTACGGTGCGGGGGACCTTCGGATTGAGGATGTTCCTTTGGAGGCGAGTTCATTGCAGCGCAACCAGGTCTATGTGGAAACTGAAGTCTCGGCCCTTTGCACGGGAACTGACTTGGGGAATTACCTGGGAGACTCGGGGTATGTTCCCGATGCGCCTCGTTACCCAAGATGGGTTGGCGCGGCTTCCCACGCTGTTTATGCGTGTCTTTCCGATTTCGAAACGCGATTCACTACATCCGGTATCAATCCGGCCCAAGTCAGGCAATTCAGTCAGCAAACGACCGTCAAAATTGTTAGCCCATAAGAGCAAATAAACTCCTTCGGGTTCGTGCGGAAGTCTCGAACGGAGAGTGGTACCTGGCACAGAATTAGCGGTCACGCCGAGGGAGGCTCCGGCAAACCTCATGCCGTCAACTCTTGGGCAAGGCAGCGACACACGGGAACCGTCCGGCGCAGCTTCGAGCTGGGTACTGGTCTGGGTCCTCACCGTCATCGCGATGCTCAACTATGCGGTTCGAACGTCCATCACCGCTGTTTTCCCGTTGTTGAGGACCGACTTGGGGTTCACGGATGCGGGCTTAGGCGCCATCGGATCGTTTTTCCTTTGGAGCTACGCCCTAATGTCCCCTTTGGCTGGGCATTTAGGCGACCGGTTCGATAGGGGCCGAATCGTTCTGTGGACCCTCATTGGGTGGAGCATCGTAACCGCTGCGTCGGGCCTGGTGACTACGCGATGGGAACTTCTGGGAATGCGGGTTTTATTAGGCCTTGTCGAATCGTTATTTCTCCCCGCGGCGATGGCCTTGGTCGCTGAGTATCATCCTGCCAGAACAATCGGGACGGCGCTGGGGTTTCTGGGCGTCGGACAGTGCATCGGAGTGATTGGGGGCGCCACCTTCCAAGGTTTTCTCGCCGATCATTACGGTTGGAGACCTTCCCTGTGGGTGCTCGGATTCGTTGGTCTTTTGTTTGCCATTCCCACTTATTTCATCGTACCGATGAAAAAGCGCAGGGCCGCGGAAGGAAATGCCGAACCCCTGGCGCACACTCCCCATCCCGGGTTGTCTTTTGTTGAAGCATCTCTTCAGTTGCTGAGGATCCCTTCGTTCCTGATCTTGACGGCCGCCGGGGCACTGACCTCAATCGGGGTCTGGATCTTTCTCAACTGGCTTCCCCTCTATTTTAAGGAAGCCTTTGCCATGTCTCTGGCCGGCGCGGGGTTCTTTGGCGCGTCGTTCGTGAACGGCAGTGCTGCCGTAGGCCAGGTGTTAGGCGGGATGGTTTCGGACCGGGTGGCACGCAAAGGCGCAGAACAACGTATGCTATTACAAGGCATTCTGATCTTTGCCGCTGCGCCTACCCTTTTGGCGTTCGTCGGTACGAGGGGCCTGCTCGTCATCGTCGTGGCGCTTACGCTGAATTCCGCATTTCGAACCGCTGCGGACATCAATATGCAGCCTTTGCTGTGCGATTTAGCGGGTAACGACAAGCTCTCCACCGCTTTCGGTATTACCAACATGGTGAATTGTTTGTCGGGAGGATTGGGTATCTTTGTGGCCGGCTTGCTGAAATCGAGCCGAGGGCTCTCGGTGGTCTTTTCCGGGATCGTGGGCATTCTGATCATCGACGCGCTGATGTTG
>PLWR01000601.1:0-1518 GCA_003165615.1 Acidobacteriota bacterium
TGATCCGATCGTGCATGCGGCCGCCACCCAGCGGGTCGGGAATCACGAACGTCTTCAGGCGCGCCTTGTCAAGCAGGGCCGCGCGCTCCTCGCAAATGGCAGGCCCCTGGTCCTCGTACCAGTTGATGCTTCCCTCCCCCGCAATGTCGATTACCTCGCGCGCCGGATCGGAACACGTCAGCAGGCAATCGATGCCAAAGTCGTGCACAAGCTTGCTCTGCGCCGCCGCCATCTTGCGCCCGTCGCGGGTGTAGTCGATGAAAGGAATGCCCAGATGCCGGGCGGCAAACATCATGATGACGGGCTGGACGGGCAGGTGGTCAACAGGTTGGCCCGCGATCAGCGCGCGGACTCTTTCAAGTGAACGCATGGAAAGCCTCCGGGTAGTTTCTTGCAGCAATCAGCAAACCCAATGGAGCAGGCAACTTGATTGCCAAAGCCCGGCAATCCGGGCCGGACTCATCAACTGGCGGAATCAGGCGCGCTAGGAGCCCATCGCCGCTTACCTTGGCAAGTCATTGATTCTCCGAATGGGTAGTTTCCTAATTTGCGAAGTAGCGCCGGGCTTTAGCCCGGTATGTGCCACCCTAAAGGGCGGCGCTACATTCAAAATAGGACACTACCTCCAAACACAATCCTCAACCTCAATACACAATATCCACGAGCGGGTCGAGAAACCTATGCTGAGGGCCGGCCGGGTGTCCGAAGTTGGGTGAGGTGACATTGTTGTAGACGTCACGCGGATTCAAATGGTTGGTGACGTTATAGACGCAAAGCGCTCCGCGGATGGTGTGATTCCTCACCCAAGGCAGGAACTTTATGCGAAAGTCCTTGGAAAGTTTCAGGTCAAAGGACATGAATGTGGGAAGACGCAAGCTGTTGGGTTGGCCCACGTAATTTTCCAGCGCATCGACCGCCGAGTACGGGAAGCCGGTGTGAAGGTCCAGCACCGGGCTGGCGGTGATCTTCCAGGGAATCTTGAATTGCCCCCAAGTCACAAATCGATTCGGAATGTCAGCGTTCAAATTCGAAAAAAAGTTGGGATGGATGATGGGCTGTTCGAAGGGCATATATTCCTGGGAAAAAGTGTTCAGGTCCCCGCGCGACGTACTGTGAACATAGGAAAAATTGACGTCGGCAGACTTGCCGGTACGAACCCGCACGGTGGATTCAAATTCGCTGTAGTGCGAGCCCCCGCTGTTGGTCATGAGAAGAAGTGGATTGGTCCCTGGCAACCTCTGTGGCCCCACCAGAAACAGATCATAGGTGCGGCTGGAGAGGTAGCTGAGCCGGAGGTTGACGCGCGACTGGATCTGGCGGTCGATCTCTCCATTCCAGGTGACGTCGTAGGGGGTGCTTTCCAAACCCTGCCCGGGAGGGAGAATCTCGTCGGATTTCCTAAAGGCGCGCGCGTATACGTTCTCCAGAGTCTCGGGTGGTCCCAGCGGGTTTCCCAGCGTGTCATAGCGCGTGATCACACGTTCGGGATTACTGGTAAAGCTGCCGGCCATCAGGGGC
>PLWR01000601.1:1531-3057 GCA_003165615.1 Acidobacteriota bacterium
CTGGCCGGAAAGACGCACCCCCCCGTCGAACGCCAATCGGTCACCAAGCTCCCAATGGTCCTGGGCGAAGATGCCTGTTTCCATATCATGGGCTTCCAGCAAACCTGGACCAGTAAAATTGATCTGTTCGGCCAGCGAATTGTCAATCCTCAATACATTGATCGGCGCCGAGCGGCTGGACCCGTTGAAAATGCGATAGACGGCGTCGGCTCCGACTTTCAGCTCATGCTTCCCGTGCCAATTCTTGTGAGGAAATTGAAAAGTCTCCCGCCCCTCACCCTGGTGGCCCGTGCGAGTGTAGCGATTAAAGAAGTTGCCGCCCCAACCGTTGGGTGTGAGCAGCATGTCCGCGATTCCCTGCCCGTGGCCGTAGCTGGAAAATTGCGTGCCCTGGAACGTGGAACTCAGGAGCGCCCCCGACGCGAACACCCGCCGATCATTGATGCTCACAGAACCGCCGCGCTGACCGTAATCCGAGGAGGCGGGTTGCGGAATCAATGAATCGATATTGGCATATTGCAGCCGGGAGGGAAACAGGTGCACGTCGATCGTCAAGAGGTGTTGTGCGGAAACGATGTACTGGAAATTTGTAAAGGAGTTCAAGCCCTGCCGTTTGGTTATGTTATTTGGCCAGGGCAAACCGCGCACCAGTTGCTTATTCATGAAGTAGGTGAAGGACTCCGACATGGTTAAGCGATAACCCTTGATCGGCCCGGTAAACCTCACGCGCGGGCTGTTGCCCGAAACGCCGGAAAGGTGGCCGCCTTCAACGAAGAAACCAGGCACCACATCGAACAATTGAAAATCCCACTTGTTGGANNTGGGATCCACCATCTCGGTGGAATCTGCCAGCAGCATGCTCTGGCTTTCCCCCGAGCCCTTGATGCTGATCCTCCCATCGGGAGTTCGCACCACTCCGGGGACTAGCGGCAAGGCCGCCATAAACTGTTCCTGTAGCAAAGGCAGGGCGCTGAGCTGCTGGGAAGTCACATGACGGGCGGGAGTGGCATTCTCCGTGGCGAGAGGCGTTGCCTGTTCATGAACTTCCACCGTCTGCCGGAGCTTTTCCGCCCGCGGCAAAACGACCTGCAAAACTACTGGATTCGAAAAGCTCACCTTGATGCCATTCTCGGTCACCGGCAAATACCCTGCGGCCGCGCACGCCAAGTCGTATTGACCCGGCTGGAGGCCCGGAAAATCAAACCTCCCCCGCCCATCGGTGATCACTTCGATTCCCGCGGCTGGCAAGCCCACTCCCTTCACCGTGCAGCGGGCATCCGCCAGGGGCGTGCCTGTTGCGCCTGCCACCACGCCTTTCAAATCCTGGGTTTGGGGAAGTGCCCAGGCGGCGGCGACGGAGAGCGTCAACGCGAGAGTTACCCCCATCATCTGATGGGACCAAGTTCCATTTTCCCGGAGCATAATCAATCAGTGGGATACGATATCCTTTACAAGTTTAACATACCCCCCCGCCCAGTTCAAACCAAGGAAGAGTCGAGGCGGTGAATTTGTTCAATCCCCCAAGT
>PLWR01000132.1 GCA_003165615.1 Acidobacteriota bacterium
GTCGTCCCGTAGTATTGGATTTCGGCGAAAACCACATATCGCTTCGGCGGCCCCGTGACCCCGTGCACGGTGGCGTGAATGTAGGCAAACGTGTCGCTGTTGAACCCGGTTTCCATGGGCCCGCCCTCGACAGAAAGCTCTGCCCCCCAGAGCGGCCCACTGAACAGGAAGAGCGCTCCTGCCAGGGCTGTCCACCACGCTTTCCTTACGTGCATCTGTTCTCCTTGTTCCCGTGCGGGATTCCCTTATTATTGCCGGGACTCCTGGCTAGTTCAAATTAATTCGCGTGCCGAAAAGCGGCCCTCAGGCTTATCATACCGACCGAAGGGCAGATGCGACGCGGAAGCGCGCCTCCACCTCGCAAAGCGGTCAAGACTTTCGGAGCCAAGGCACTCGGGATCGCATGGCGGCCTCTCCTCCCCGGTATTGCGGCCGCTAAACAATCGTGCTAACAAAGAGCGAGGGGGGTAATCTGGTGATGCAAAGGCTGAGGGTCTCGGCAAGTGTTTTCGGTGTGGCCGTGG
Source organism: Acidobacteriota bacterium (assembly GCA_003165615.1). The sequence continues at coordinate 525 of PLWR01000132.1, forward strand.
CGGTGGCAACTCTTCTCCAGTATCTAGTCGTGCCGCCGGCAACCACGGCGCAAGACACCCGCCCGGAAGACACTGCCATTGTCCGGCATCTCAATGCTGCCATCACCTGGTATAAGCAGCTCACGAATGCTAATGAATCCGCGGGCCTGCCGAGCGATGCCTTTTACCTGGACAATGCCCGCAGCCTCGCCAAGCAGGCGTTGCAACTCGCCTTCCAATCTGCGGAGACCGAGGCGGCGCTCCTGCGTACGGAAAGAGGTGGCGACGCCGCCGCTGGGGCCGTCGATCTCTCCTCCCAAACCTCGAGCGAGCAACAAAACATCGCCAAGTCCGCCGCCACCACCGCCGCGCAGATCAGCCAGACGCAAACCCAGATCGAGACCTTGAACAGCCAGATCCCCAAGATATCCGGAAAGAAACAGCAGGAGTTGATTTCCAAGCGGGACAACCTGCAAGAACAACTGGATTTCAACAAGGCCCTTCAGGAAGCGCTGCAAAAATTGTCGTCGTTTATGAGCGGCAGTGCGCGGAAAGTGGGGGGATTGCAAGAGGAGATCGATGACCTGAAGAAAACGGTCCCCACTCTCTTTGCCGAAGCCCCGGGAAAAGAGGCTGTACCCGCCCCGTCAAGTCCGCCGCCCAACTCTTCCGAAGAGTCAGGGCTGATCAGTCAAGCGTCGATGGCGCTCTCGCGATCGGGAGATATGCGCGCGATTAACCAGTTGATCGACGGCGCCAGCACGGTCAGTGAATTGGGCCGCCAGGTACAATCTCCGCTTCGCACCAGGCTCCGCGCCACGATTGAGCAGGGACGCGATTTGGCCAACCGGCCCGCGCCGCAAGACCCCGCCAGTATGGAAGCAACCCGGCAAAAAATAATTTCACTCACCACGCAATTCAAGCAGATTTCCGCAGCTACCATTCCTCTCGCCCAGGAGATAATCTTGCTGGATGAAAGTCAGGCGAGCTTGCGACAGTGGGAAGACTCGGCACATAGGGAGTACCTTCAGATTCTCAGGTCGTTCCTGGTTCATGTAGCGATCCTCCTGATGGGGATCGGCGTGGTGGTGGCTATTTCCGAGTTTTGGCGAAGAGCGACGTTCCGCTACGTTCACGAGGCGCGAATGCGGCACCAGCTTCTGCTTTCGCGCCACATCATCACCGGCCTCCTTCTGGCCATTGTCCTGGCTCTGGGACTCGTCAGCGAATTCAGTTCGCTGGCGACGTTCGCCGGCTTCGTTGCCGCGGGAATTGCGGTGGCTCTGCAAACCCTTCTGCTTTCGGTCGCGGGCTATTTCTTTCTGATTGGACGGCATGGCGTCATGGTGGGCGATCGTATCTCGGTTTCCGGCGTCACGGGAGACGTTATCTATGTGGGGCTGGTTCGCCTTTACTTGACGGAATTGGCGGGGGCAGGTTCCGACATGCACCCCACGGGGCGAGTGGTGGTGATTTCGAACTCGGTGCTTTTCATGGGCACACCCCTCTTAAAGCAAATCCCGGGTACCGCCTATGCCTGGCACGAAGTGGTGGTGAAATTGGAGAGGGACAGCGATTACTCCCTGGCGGAAAGGAAATTGCTGGAAGCGGTCAATTCTGTTTATTCCCTGTATCGGGAGAGCATCGAGGAGCAGCATCAATCTCTCAAAGGTTTGATGACCGTTTCCCCGGTGGTTCCCACCCCACAAGCGCGGCTGCAGTTGGTGGAAAAGGGGCTGGATCTTGTGGTGCGATACCCTGTGGTGCTCAATCGCGAGACGGAAATCGACAATCAAATGGCCCGAAAAGTAGTGGAGGTTATCCACAACGATCCGGAATTGAAAGCTGCGGTGGGATCGCCCACCATTCGGCCCGCCATCAAAGCCTAAGAGGCGGCGGACAAACACGCGAATTCATGGGATGTGGGGCTTTTGTGAAAAGTATTGCTTAAGGATTTGTGCTGCCAAAGGTGCAGCGGTGGCGCCGCGCTTCAGGAAAATTACGCGGGCCGCTTCCGGCGCTTCCATGGGAGCGTGTCCCACGAACCACGTGGGCGCCCGCAACAGCAAGTCCGACGCCGGGCTTCACCCTTTCTTGCTGGCAGAAAGGGACGATAACTCAGGCCGCAGGGACTTGTTGCGGGGCTTTCTTCCCCGCGGTTTTCTTTCGCGGTCCTGAATCTGGATGCGCTGGCAATCGGAACAGACGAAGTGGAAACCGCTCGGTGATTTTACCAGCCGTGACGAACCACAGTTAGGGCAATTTGATTGAGAAACCATGATGACAGCCATCCTAGCATAGATTAGAAGCCGCGCCTAGTTACAAACGAGTATATTCTCATGAGTATGCAACATGGTTAATATCAACGACCTCTATGACTCGTGTGGATGGCGGTCGCAGTCCATTTTCATGGGGCGGTTCCCCGGGCGCAAAATCCTTTATTTTGAGCGATACTGTACGTTTGCCGGGAGATGCAGGCTGCCCGGCGCCGGGAAGAATTTCCGGAATGCCGAGGAGCCGGACCGCTGAGGCGCATTTCGCAAGTGATGAAGGCATGACACACCAGGAGCATCAACAGGCCGTTTATGTCCGTCGATTTGCTGGGATTGAGCGGCAGCGGGCGGAGGTATGGCAGACCCTGGCCCGCCATTACTTTCAGCGATGGGTAAAGCCGACGGACACTATACTTGACGTGGGCGCCGGATACTGCGAGTTTATCAACAGCATCGCAGCGGCGCGCAAGTTTGCGCTGGACTCAAACCCTGCCACCGTGGAAAAAGCCGCCCCAGGCGTTACGGTGCTTCCGATGGAAGCCACCCAGCCGTGGCCCTTGCCGTCAGAGTCCGTCAACGTTCTCTTCAGCAGCAACTTCTTTGAACACCTGCCGTCCAAGCAGGATTTTGCCCACTGTCTCGCGGAGGCCTATCGGGTGCTCTGTCCCCAAGGGTTGCTGATTGCCCTGGGACCCAACATACGGTTTTGCTTCGATATCTACTGGGATTTTGTGGATCACCACTTGCCTCTCAGCGACCGCTCGATGGTCGAGGCGCTGGAAATCGCGGGGTTTCGAAGCGAAATCGTCAAACCGCGCTTTCTGCCTTTTACGATGAGCGACCGGGTTCCTTATCGGGCGTTTATGGTTCGCCTGTATTTGAAGTTTCCCTTGGCGCAGCGGCTATGGGGAAAGCAGTTCCTGGTGATGGCGCGAAAGCCCTGACAATGAATTTCAGGACACCTCCTCAAACAGCCCGATGGATCGGTTGGCCTGCCTGTTTCATCCTGGTTTTTCTATCGGCTTTCTTCCTCAGCGGGACGCGGCCGCCGCCGCTGGAACTTGACCCCTCCTGGAACGCGGCGATTGAATACGCCACCGCGCACCATTTGCCGTTCGGCACCCGGATTGTCTTTACCTTCGGGCCCTTGGGATTCCTGGCGGCGCCAACCAGCCTGGGGCGCCTCGTGGGTGTGCGCATCGCCTTCGCCCTCTTCTGGAGCGCCCTCGTGGCCCTAATGGCAACGGCGATGGCCAAGCGTTTGCCGGGATGGGTCCGCTACGCGTTTCTCGCCTGGTTGATGGTTTTCACTCTCTCCGAAGGACTGGACCAGACCGCCTTCTGGGTCATGACATTCGGCACGTTGCTCCTGCTCGTCGACCACCCCAGGCAGCGCTGGCAGGCGCCCGTCTTGGTCCTTGCTTTCATTGTTCTGTCACTCATCAAATTCTCGTTTCTGACTGCCGCGGGCGCGAGCCTTTCCCTCGTGGTTGTCTGTTGGATACGGCAGCGGAAGTTCATAGGAGCGATGGTGCTGGCACTGGCGGCGCCGGCCGGGTTCGTCATCTGCTGGATGGCCTTAGGGCAGTCGCCTTCCCATCTTGCCCCCTGGATTCGGCACGGCCTGGCGCTCGAGTCTGGCTACAGCGGGGCCATGAATTTGATGCCCAAAACCCCGGTTCTCTGCGCTGCCCTGGCGGCGCTGGCGTTGTTCGTGGGGACATTGATCGCGATGATCGTGCGAGCGCGCGGCGGCCTTCTTACTTGGGCGGTTGCAATCAGCCTGGCTCAATATGGATTCTTGGCGTGGAAAGAGGGATTCACGCGTTCCGGGGACTGGCACGCGTTTGTGTTCCTGTGGTTTCTGCCCGTGGGCTTGGCCTTCTTTTTCGTTAAGAACCTGGCAGGCACGCCAGTGGCGTCTCACCGGTGGATTTTGGATGTCACCTTAGCCACCGGCATGGCGCTCTGCCTGGTGGCCGCGCACTTTCAGATTCCGGGATTCGCCTGGCAGCAAGTTAGCCATTGGCCGCGACGCGTTACCCATAGCGCGGAGGCGATACTTGCCATCTTGCGGGGACAAGCGGACGGCCTCTATGCTGATTGTCGTGATTCCAAGAACGTTCAAATGCTCCTTCTCGACCACGCCAAAGACGTAATCGGGAACGAATCCGTGGATGTGATGAATTACCTCCAACTGGCAGCCGTGGTCAATGCGATGAACTATCAGCCGCGCCCCGTCCTTCAAGGGTTCGTGGCGTATACGCCGGCGCTCCAAAGTCTGAACGAGGAATACTTCCGAAGTGCAGACAGGCCGCATTTCGTGATGCTCTGCCAGCAAGCCACAGATGGCCGATTTCCCACGCTGGAAGATTCCGCCGCGTTGAATTACGTGCTGAATAATTACGTTCCCGTGGCGCGAGACGGGCGCTTCCTGATTTTGCAACAGCAAACCGCGGAAGATCCGGGGTTCCAATTGGTACACGAAGTAAGCCTGCGCTTCGGAGAGAAATTGGACTTGCTCCCCTGGGCGCAGGGCCCCTTGTTCATGTCGGTCGAGATCGCTCCCAGCTTGCTGGGAAGAGCTACGACCTTACTGTATCAGGAGCATCCACTTTACATGAGGGTTGCGAGAGATCAGAACGAGGAACGATACCGCATTGTTCCCTCCATGGCGGAGCGGCCGTTCCTGGTGAATCCCCTACTGAATAGCAATTACGATGTCATGAATCTCTATACTTCTCATCCCGGCAAGGAGCCGGAAAGTGTGACCTTCGAGCGCCCGCCGCAGGGAGCTTTCGAATTCCGGGATCAGATCACCGTGCGGCTCTATACCGCGCCGGTTTTTCTGCGAGCGGCGAAGCAGATTTCGATTCCCCGCATACTCGCAGATGTTCAGGGCCGCGTTTTCTGGCCACTTCCGAAATCCGAGGAAAGCGCGGGCCCGGCGCGACTGGTGGTTTTTCACGGAACCGCCGCCATGATGGTGCGCGCGCCGAGCAAGATCGTGATGGAAATCCCCGAGAACACATTGTCGTTCTCGGGTTACTTTGGCATGCCCGAGGAGACCTATACGGGCGATGGCATAGCGCCGGGGGTGGCCATTTCCATTGTGGTCCAGGACCGGTCCGGCCAAACCCGATGGAGTTTTGAGCGTTCCCTGCAACCCTTGTCCCGCACCGATGACCGTGGCCGATTCTCCTTCCGAGTTCCGATCGACAACGCCCACGACCGCACCATTACGCTGACGACGGAGCCCGGTCCTTCCGGCAGCGGCGAAGGTGATTGGTCAGTCTGGTCACAGTGCCGGTTTGAGGAATCGCGAACGAGGTAGGGGCACGGCAGTGCCCCGCGGCGCAAGGCATCCGCACGCTAGCCTTACACCATCCAGCGGAGATGCGCCAAAGCGCGGCTTGAGGGAGTTGGTTGCGTAGGGGGAGTCACCAGGATCTTACCGGCCCGGCGTTTTACTGCCGCGGCTGCGGGGTGGTGTTGGCTTGGATTTCCTCCCCGACCGACCTGGATTAATTGGATGGGACGAGCCCCGCAACTCGATAATCCGAGTAACTTCAGGAACCAGGCGTTTGGGGATGACGATCACCGTTTGACCGCGCATCCGGAATGCGGCCTCGTCTTCTGCAACCGCTTCATCGTCAGTCTGCTGCTCGTAGTGTTCCAGAACACTGCGAACGCGGTCCTCATTCCAGCCGGAGGGAAGGTACTTTCGTTTCATGGGTGTTTTCTCCTCAGCCGCCTGCGATATGCGAAAAGGGCTTTGCCTCGCAATTCATACGCAGTAATTACGAAAACAGTGTCCGGCTTCGGGTCCCGGACGTAGATAACTTTCAGGTATCGGCCATCCGCCGTCTGGCCAATCGCAACGCGTGAGCCCTCTCGCCCGGGCGATCTTCTCCTCGATTCTCCAGAACCTGTTCAACCTCATCCTCTTCCACACCATGTTGAAAAATGTGCGGCTGGCCGTTGGCGGAATCGATATAGAACCGGACATTCATCAGCCTCAGTATAGGAAAGAACACGTGTCGCCTGCAAGCTTATGCGGCTGCGAGTAGTGGTGTCATATGGAATGGGAATTCGCTTCGAAACATTGGTCATTCCCGCGAAGGCGGGAATCCAGTTTGTCGGCGGCGCGATTCCAATGGTTTGCGGTGTGGCAGCAAGCCTGGCGAGGTTTGACAACGCCGCCCGGAACAGGGAAGATGGCTTGTTTTCCGGGCAGTGGGTAGCGCCGACCTGTTTCGCAAGGTCTGCGGCTCTTCTTAGCGGTCGCACTAAAGGGCCGTGGACCTACAAAACAGGGCCGCGCACCGCTCGCTTTCGACTCTCAACGTTCGACTTTCGACTAGGGTTTTCTATGACTCGTGAGGATCAAAGGCTGGAGGAGTCGCGTCAGCGCAAGCTCCACTGGAAGCGCTGGGGCCCTTACCTGAGCGAACGCCAGTGGGGGACGGTGCGCGAGGACTACAGCGAGTATGGCGCCGCCTGGGACTACTTCCCTCACGACCATGCCCGTTCGCGCGCCTACCGCTGGGGCGAAGACGGGATTGCCGGCATCTCCGACCGCCATCAGTACATCTGCTTTGCCTTGGCGTTGTGGAATGGCCGCGACCCGATCCTGAAAGAACGCCTTTTCGGGCTCACCGGAGAAGAGGGAAATCACGGTGAGGACGTCAAAGAGTATTACGCCTACCTCGATTCAACACCGACCCATTCGTACATGAAATATCTCTACCGCTATCCGCAGGGGGAATTCCCTTACGCCTGGTTAGTGGATGAGAACAAACGAAGAGGCAGGAAGGATTCCGAGTTTGAGCTGGTGGATACTGGAATCTTCGACGGGAATCGCTATTTTGACGTGTTGGTGGAATATGCCAAGGCTTCTCCCGATGACATCCTGATCCGTATTTCCACTTATAACCGCGGCCCTGAGACCGCCACGCTGCAACTGCTTCCCACGCTTTGGTTCCGCAACACCTGGTCCTGGGGCAAGGACGACTGGCGCCCAAATTTGAGAAGAGGCGAGGGCCTTTCCGGGGCAACCGTGATTCAAGCTGAGCACCGCTACTACGGTTCGCGTTGGCTGATTTGCGAGGGACATCCCGAGTTGCTTTTTACCGAGAACGAGACGAACTGTCAGCGGCTCTTTGGCGTTAGCAATCGCACGCCGCACGTCAAGGACGGGATCAACGACTTTGTCGTCCATGGTGCGCGCGATGCCGTCAATCCTGTTCCCGAGGGCACGAAGGTGGCAGCCTCCTATCACGTGCCGATACCTCCGGGTCAGAGCGCCGTCTTCCGCTTACGATTTACCGGCGAAAAGCCCAGCGAGGATGTGCTCAGCGACGGTTTCGACATGGTGTTGGAAGAACGCCTTGTGGAAGCGAATGAGTTTTATTCCCAGGCAATTCCTGCCGCGCTTTCTGCCGACGCCCAAGACGTCTTCCGCCAGGCGATGGGGGGACTATTCTGGTCGAAGCAGTTCTACCATTATGACGTGCGAACCTGGCTGGAGGGCGATCCCGTGGGCCCGCCCCCCCCGCCGGAGCGGATGATGGAACGAAACCACTCCTGGACTCACCTCTACAATGCTGATGTCATTTCCATGCCCGACAAGTGGGAATACCCCTGGTACGCCGCCTGGGATTCGGCCTTTCACATGATCCCCATGGCCGAGANNGGCCAACTCCCGGCTTATGAGTGGGCGTTCGGCGATGTCAACCCTCCTGTGCATGCGTGGGCGGCGTGGCGCGTTTACAAGATCGAGAAGCGGCGGCGGGGCAGCGCGGATCGGGAGTTTCTGGGGAAGGTCTTCCACAAGCTTCTGCTCAATTTCACCTGGTGGGTGAATCGCAAAGATCCCGAGGGCCGGAACGTATTCGAAGGAGGTTTCCTGGGGCTTGACAACATCGGCGTTTTTGACCGCTCAAGACCGCTTCCCACGGGCGGCCACATTGAACAATCCGACGGCACCAGTTGGATGGGCATGTACTGCCTCGATATGCTCGCCATCGCCATGGAATTGGCGCGCGAAGACCCCGCCTATGAAGACGTGGCCAGCAAATTCTTTGAGCATTTTGTTTATATCACCCAGGCCATGAACAACCGCGGCGGCCACCGAATGTCCTTATGGGACGAGGAGGATGGATTCTATTACGACGTCCTGCATCTCCCCAATGGTCAGCACGATTTCTTGAAGGTGCGGTCGGCGGTGGGACTGATTCCGCTCTATGCGGTGGAAGTGCTGGAGCCGGAAGCGGTGGAGGCATTGCCCGGCTTCAAGCGGCGCATGCAATGGTTCCTCGACAATGTCCCCAACCTTCCCCATCACATCGAAATGACCCAAACCTCGGCGCGCGGAATTCGCCGGCAACTTTCCATTGTCAGCCGTAGAAAACTGGTGAGGATTCTCCACTACATGCTGGATGAACAGGAGTTCCTGGCGCCGCACGGGATTCGCAGTGTATCGAAGTTCCATGCGCGCAACCCTTATGTGCTCACCATCGACAATCGGGAATACCGGGTGGGCTACGATCCTGGCGAATCGACATCGGGTTTGTTCGGCGGCAATTCCAACTGGCGCGGCCCCGTATGGATACCCCTAAATTTTCTGCTCATCGAAGCCCTGCAGAGGTTTCATTATTATTACGGCGATCATTTAAAGGTCGAATGCCCCACTGGCTCCGGCCACATGATGACCTTGTGGGAAGTCGCGGAAGAGCTTTCGCGGCGGTTGACCTCCATTTTTCTGCGCGGCAGCGACGGACGGCGCCCTGTTTTCGGCGGGAATGAGCTTTTCCAGACTGACCCCAACTGGCGTGACTTAATCCCGTTCTACGAGTACTTTCATGGGGACAATGGGGCGGGCCTGGGCGCCAACCACCAAACCGGATGGACAGCATTGGTGGCGAAGTTGCTGCAACAGTCTGGGGGATAGGAGAACGGCGGTTGGGGGTTAGGGGTCAGGGATTAGGGCCAGGGCCGCAATTTGACTACGCTTGCTAGCAACCACCGCCACTGCTCACTAATCCCTAACCCCTAATCCGTGACCCCTACTTCGTCTTCATCACGTACACGCCGTCCCAGATACCCTCTGGGGGCTGGAGCAGAAAATCGTGGCAGCGTTTGACGAAGACATGGCTGGGGCCGTCCTGAGGATAGTCGCGGGCCAGGGCTTCGAAAATCTCATTCGCCGTTGCCCATTGTCCCCCGCGGTAGGCTTCCAAGCCGCGATGAAATCGATCGAGCCGGTCGCGGTGCTGGTCTGAGTCAGCGAGCGTTCCCACCAACTCAAAGATCTTCACCGGCTTCAGCTTGCCCTTGACGCGGATCAGGTCCAGTTCGCGCACCAACATTTCCTTGCACACCGATTGATAGGTGTAATCGCTGATAATCAGACGCGTGCCAAAGGTCTTGTTGGTTCCTTCCAGGCGTGACGCCAGGTTGACGTTGTCGCCCATGACGGTGTAATTGAACCGCTTATTAGAGCCCATGTTACCCACCACCATGGCCCCGGTGTTGATGCCCACACCGATATCGATATGGGGGCGCCCCTGCTGTTCCCAGCGGTTTTGGAGTTTGATGAGCGTCTGTTGCATTTCCAGGGCGGCACGGCAAGCGCGCACGGCGTGGTCATCCTGAGGATAAGGCGCTCCCCAAAAGGCCATCATGGCGTCGCCAATAAATTTGTCCACCGTTCCCCAATGCTTGAGGATCACGTCGGTCATTTCCGTAAGGTATTCATTGAGGATTTCAACGAGCGCCGTTGGGGAAAGGCCCTCTGACATGGCAGTGAATCCACGGATGTCACAGAACAGCGCTGTGAGTTCCTTCTCTTCGCCCCCCAGGCGCAGCAACTCAGGGTGCTGCAGGAGTTGGCTGATGACGCCGGGAGGCACGTATTGGGTAAAAGCGCCGCGCACTTTCCTTTTTTCCCGCTCTTCGAAGAAGAATCGATAACTGATAATGCCGGCGTAATTCAGGCCGAGAGCAGCCGAAGGAAGAAAGTCAGCAATCCAGATCCGGTAGTTGGCAAATTGGCGGTAGGTCAACCAATGGAACCCGGCCAAAACCATGAGGAGGAATACCGTCGCCCGGACCGGCGTGAATACACTGAAGAGCGTTCCGGCGCCCAGGCTGAAGAGCAGGATGAAGGCGATGTCGATGAGGTTTTCGCGAAGACCGCGGCGCAGGAAGTGGTTGTACAGAATGTTGTCAATGAAATTGGCGTGGACCTCCACCCCCGGGAAGGCCATTTGTTGGAAAGGCGTCACCGCCATGTCACCGATGCCCGTCGCGGTGGGGCCGATCAAGACCAGCTTATCCTTCAAATCCTGAGGTGGCACCTTGTGCTGCACCACGTCGGAAAGGGAGTAAGTGGGAAAAGTACCGCGGGGTCCCATGAAGTCAATCTGCACATATCCCCTGGGATCGGTGGGGATGGCCACGGTGCCGAAGTCAATCCGTTCCAAACCGTTGGGGTTAAAGACGACGTTAATTTGATCCAACGACAGGTTGGTGTAGGCAAGGGAGGCGGCGACATCCAACGAGGGATAAAAGCTTCCCTGGTAGAGCATCATCACGGGCTCGGCCCGCACCGTTCCGTCAGAATCGGGGATGACATTGAAGTAGCCGAAGTTTTTCGCATAGAGAGCGAAGTCCGCCAAATTGGGGGAAAGGCTGGCTGCCTCCGGCCCCTCATACTTCTTGGCAAACTCCGGGTGGCTGATCTGGGGGTAAGCCTGGAACGAAAGGTAATTCACGAAGTCACTGACACGCTTCGGATCCTGGCTCCCGGCTTCCAGCGCCGAAAGCTCGAACCAACCCAAAACAACATTTTGAAATCGTTGGATGGAATCGGCGAACTGCTTGTCGTTATCCGCGCTTGCTTCCAGGGCTTTAAGGCGAGCGTCAAATTCCGCGTTCTGGAATCCCTGTTTATGGAGCTCATCATACTCCGCCCGCACTTGATGCAACGCCTGAAGGGCGGAGTTCTGGTCAGGCTGGGGAAAGTTGATGTCGAAAGCGATAACGCGCGCCTGCGCTTCATGGAGGTAGTCCACCGCCCGGGCAAAGTAGCTCCGCGGGAACGGCCAACGGCCAAGAACGTCCTGGCTCTTCTGGTCGATGGCCACAATCACCACCGCAGGTCCCGGCAAACGCCTCCCGCGAAGATTGAACCGCATATCAAGTGTCTTGAGCTCGATGTTGGCGAGGAATTCTAATATGGGGTGGTGCGTGTGAGTGACGTAGAGAAGGGTGTAGAGCGTTAAGGAAATCAGGCAAACCGAAACACTAATGGCAAACCCAGCGCGGTGCCGTTTGGTAAAGTGGAAAACACCCGAAAATGCTTTAGAGGCCCAATTGGGGATGCCCATCTTCAAAATTTTCGGCGGTTTGCTGGGAGGGCGTGTTATCCCTTGCGACCGAACAGTGGGAGGAATGCCATCAAGCCAGCCCGAGCCTCACCGCGTTATGGGATGCGGTCTATCGCCAAGCCCGGCATCGACTTGGGGCGCAGCCTTCCCCTCAACCTCCCTATTGCCGGGAGTCCAGGTTTAGTGGCACCCGCAGGGGTAGGTCGGGGAAGTAAATTCCTGGAGAATTCCCGCCAGAATGCCAGTTGTGTTGCCCGAACCTTGATTGGCGTTATTGGCAGCGGTCTGCGCGGCGCTGGAGTTCGAGTTGGCACTGCCCAAGGCAGTGGTGCCGCTGTTAAGGACGGTCGAGGCCTCACCCAATAAACCCACTGTGCTGTCTGAACGGCGACTCACAACCCCCGCTCCAACTCCGGCCCCGGCGCTTGCGCCGGCGGCGCCGACGAGCGCAGCGTGCGCCCCCAACCCCATTCCCCCCGTGCCGCCCGAAACGCCGCCGCCCGGGTTGGTCTCACTCAACTGGGTCTGTATCGTGCCGGGAGAAAATGGCGTGGCGGCGCCCGGCGGCAAGCCGAGGGCAATCGTGGTAAATTCCCCCGCGTGCAACAGAATCACGCCGACAATGGCGGCATCGAGGTTACGAACCCTGACCACACCGTCGATGCACCACACCGTGGTTTTCTTCTTCTTTGCTTCAACGACGAAGTCGGTGCCGACAACGCCGATCACCGCGGTCTGCGTCTTGACTTCAAAACCTCCGCCTGGTTGGGAAATTTTCTGCACCTGGCTGCGAACTTTTCCTGCGGCCAACTCAATGGTCGTCTGGTGTGACTGCGCGTTAGGCTGAGTAATCGTCATTTGCGAGCGCACGCCGACGTTCAAGAGCGAACCATCATTCAGCTTAATCCGCACGCGGCCCGTGTTCAGCGTTCGTACCACGTCCTGCCAATACACGGTGTCTTGAGGGTTGAGTGGGGCCGGTGCGGCTTGGCCACGCTGCACGGTTTCCATCGGGATTGCCGTGGTGACGGTGCCGGCAGTTTGACTGCCTCCCTGTGGGCGGCCGGCTTCCAACGTGGCGTACTGGCCAATGGGAAGAATCAGTGGGGCGCCCGAGCCACGAATCTCCACGTGTCCGCGATCGTTGATAATGGCGGAACTCTGCCCGACCATGGCGATGCGGCACACCGCCGGGAAGCTCCCGTCGCCCTGCACCAGGACAGAGGCTCCGGACACCGTCACCCACTCCGGGTCCTGGCGGGGATTGCGGAGATTGATGGCGCCGCGATGGAGGTTCACTCTTTCCGCCACGGCGGTGGGATTGGCCAAATCCAGGGCAACCTCGCTGTTTTCGGATATCGCCAGGCTGGAGCCGGAGCGAAGTCTCACCATGGCGGTAGATGCATTCCGGGTCTGGAGGACATCACCTCGAAATACGGTGGTTCCAGAGAGCGCCGGCGCGCCGTTTATCATCACGGAGGATTGCGTTCTCGTCATGACGATGCCGAGCGCGCGGGATTCCACAAACGGCCCGGAACCGAAACTGCTGGTACTGATCAGAGTCGCGAGGAGCGTTAATGCGCCTATCCACTTTCGGCCAGTCATGATAATCCTCCGTTTTCACTTCAACCAACTCATCTGAATGCTGCGGACATCCGGCACTATTGCACTTGCAAAGTTAGGGACTCGGTACGCGTCAAGCCCGTGGCCTGTCCGCTGGAAGTACTAAAGGTTCCCGTCACCGTCAGGGCATAAGTGCCTGCGGGCGTTGCGGGGTTGGTATTGATGTTGGCTACGCTGCTGCCGCCACCTCCGCAAGCAGCCCAAACCATGAGCATCAAGGCCAGGGCGGCCAGGACGAGGCCGCTCAGGCGCAGACGCCGGTACGCAAGGTTCGCTTGCTGCGCCCGGGCGCGGCGTGTGCCCACGGCTCCCCAGGCGGTGAGAGCGAGCAGCGCCAGCAGTGATGCCAATTCCAGCCACAGGCGCAATGAAGCACCAGGCCCCTGAAGCGGGGCGCCTCCCTGGGGTGCTCCCATCGACCGGCCGGCCGTGGTCACGGACACGGAAACTTGCGCCGGATAGTTTTGCGCTAACGTAACCGAAGAGGGCGACACGCTGCAAGTCGAGCCTGCGGGAGCGCCCTGGCAGGCGAGATTGACAATCCCTGAAAGTCCGTTAACGGGTGTGAGTGTCAAGGCGTAAGTGGCCGTTTGGCCCGCCGTTACCGTTGCCGTCGTCGCTGCGGGTGTATAGGTGAAATCTGAGAAGAGCACCGACAAATTGACGCCCGTGGTGTTGGTTTTGTCCGTTCCCTGTGCGGTGAAGGAGAAATTATCCGTCGTCAGTGCGTTCAGGTTTTGCACGGTCAGCACCGTCGAGCCTCCCGGAGATATCGTGGCGGGATTGAATGCGCAGCTCGCCTGCTGGTTATTGATGCAAGACATGGTGGTGGTGGTCGTATGGCAACTTGGATGCGTGTCCGTGATGTTGAAGGTTGCCGAAGGGGTGGAGCGCAGAAGCTGCTGGGTCGTTGTGTTGCTTTGCATCAAGCAGGGTGGAAAGACTTGACCGCTCAAAGGAACGACTTGCGGACTGCCCGCCGCATTATCGGTGATGGTCACTGACCCGCCGTACATACCCTCGGGGGCCTCGGCGGTAAAGCTGACGTCGATCTCGCAATTCGCCCCGGCGGCTAATGAGGTTGGACAAGCATTGGCCGAAATCGCGAATGCCCCCCCCGCCACAATGCTGGAGATCAGTAACGGTGACCCACCCGTATTCGAGAGAATGAGGGGTTTGGACGGGCACAGGAGGTTAAGGTTGTGCTGGTACGTAAGGTTCACGGGGGAGAGGCTGGCGATCGGTGCGGTACCAGTTATCACGTTGGCCGTAGTCGTGCTGGAATTGTTCGCCAAGTTGGGATCGGTTGAGGTCGAGGTAACCGTGGCTGTGTCGCTCAGCGACGTGCCGCTTGTAACCGTAACCACCAAGGCGATGGTGGCGGAGTGCCCGTTGGTAATGGTCCCAAGGTTGCACGTCACGACGGTAGTGCCGCCGCATGTGCCCTGGCTGGGCACGGCGGAAACGAATGTCGCGTTGGTGGGAAACGCGTCCATCACCGAAACCCCAGTGGCATCGGCCGGGCCATTGTCCGTCACCGTCATGTTAATCGTAAGCGGGCTCCCCACATTCACGGGATCGGGCATGTGCGTCAAAGTGATATTCACGTCAGAGCCTGGTTGTTGCACCTGCCCGGCGCGGACCTGAAATTTTAAGCGGCCGAGAACGCTTCCGTTGCCCGAGTAGATAAGGCCGGTGGCAGGATTGGAATCCAGGAAGTAGCCGGTGGTCCCTGAGCCCGGGAGCTCAAAGTTAGTCCCCGCCTGGCCGCTGCCGTTCGAGTACCCGATGTGAACCGGGGTCCCGCCAATGCCGTCGATGCCGCCGCTGGCCTCGCCCGTTTCCCATTGAATCTTTGCGTAGTTGAATTCGATGTCAAAGTCGCCCGGCGCAACGTCCTGGCGGTCAATCAACACCACCTGGAAGCTATTCAGTTTGTCAACCTCGTCGTCGAAGTACCCAACATTGATCCAGTTCACGCCAAAAGCGTTGAAGCCATTGACGGTATCATTGCCGTACGTTACTAGCCCGGATCCATTTCCACTAGTTTCGACGTCAGCCCAAAATGGGGCAATGATGGGAGGAACCCCGCTTTCAGTAAGCCCAGTTGGCGTATAGGCGCCAAAGTCCGCGCCTAAAGGACCAAAAGTCAAGATGCCGTTATTGCTGATGTAAAGGCTTTGGTACGTAGTTCCGAAAAAGTTTAGACCATTGCCGCTATTGAAGTTGGTGCCCAGCGGGATTTGATCTGTGACGTCGTCATCGTTGGCGGGAAACACGCTGGTGGTAAAGCCCGGCAGGTTGCGAATTGGCGCGACCCCGGCGATGTCTGCAACAAAAACGTTGGTGCTGCCCGTCGAGTTTCCAAGGGCAGCCTGGAAGGGGCTCTGAGTCGGAAAATCCGTGGATGCCGTCGAACCCGTCAACCAAGTCCCCGCATTTACGTCTTGAGCAATGGCTGCGCCGCTGTCCGCTCCACTCCCACCGAGGTAAGAAGAGAAAACCAGATTCAGCCCTTGGGGATTGAGCCGTACCAGGAAAGCATCGGTACTGGTACCGCTGGCGCATCCGCCCACACAGGAACCGGTGACGGGGTTGTCCGTGGGAAAATTAGTGGAGTCCGTGGTGCCCACCACGTAGGCGTTGCCGGAAAGGTCTAGCATGAGGCCAGAAGGCACATCATCCCCGCTGCCCCCAAAGAAATTCGAGTAGACAATGGTCGGCGTGTCTGAGTACGGATTGATTTTCACCACGAAGGCATCTTTGCCGCCGCCGGGGCCGACGGAGGTGGTGGGCTCGGTTTGCAACTGAAAAAAGCCGGCCGGGTTATCGGTTGAACCGGTGACGTAGATATAAAACGGGCTATACAGAGTGCTCCCCCCCTCCCCGGGGGTATAATCGGGGTGGTCTTTCTGGTGCGTACCTTTTGCGCGGCGCTGGATGCCGGTGACCGCATGTGGATCAGAATAGTTGGCAATGTAGAGGGGATCGAGGGCGATTCCCGTGGCCTCGTCGTCGCCAGTACCGCCCAGGAATGTGAAGAATTCCAGTGTGGTGCCGGAAAACTCGGCGACAAAGGCATCAAAACTCCCGCCGCCATTGGAGGACAGGATGGTGGTTGGGGTGGTCGTAATGAAGCTCGGAGAACTTGTACGCCCCGTCACGTAGGCGTTCCCGGCGTTGTCCGCGGTGACGGCGGTAATGGCATCCGTCCCGGTGCCGCCAAAATAGGTCAGGTAGGTGAGGGACACCCCGTCTCCAGCGCTGAGCACGGCCAGCCAACCGTCGCTTGCCCCACCGCCATAA
The DNA here is from genome assembly GCA_003165615.1 of Acidobacteriota bacterium. Next base: position 17,098 of record PLWR01000132.1, read on the forward strand.
GTGGTCTGATATCCCAGGGGACCAAAATTGCCCACCAGGTTCCCCGTGGAGGTGGAGGTATCACCCGCCACGTAAATGTTTTCATTGCCGTCGACGTAAATCGCCAAACCATCTTCATCTCCCGAGCCGCCTCCGTAAGTGCAATAATTGACCACTCCGGCGCTGGTAAGGACGGTTAAGAAGGCGTCGCTGGGCCCCCTCAGGTGGCTTTGAAAGGCGCCACTGGTTACCGGGAAGTTTGCGGAGTGCGTGGTCCCGGTGATGAAAATATTGTTGCTGGCATCGAGAGCCAGGGCGTTGGCGCCATCCCCCCCCGTCCCGCCGATAAAGGTGGTGAAAACCAGCGAGCCAATCGCGCTGATCTGGCTTACGAAGGCCACCGGCGACCCTGATGGGGGAGCACCGTCCATTCGGTGCAACTGGTGTGTGGTTACGTTCTCGGGCTGGGGGAAATTCAAGGAAGCCGTCGTGCCCGTCACGTCGACGTTGCTGTTGGAATCGATGGCGATGCCCGTGCCGCTGTCAGGGCCTGCCCCGCCCAAATAAGAAGAGAAACTCAGGGTGGGGTCAATAATAAGGGGAAACCGTTTGTCATAACCGGCCACGGCGAAATGAACTTCGTTGCCGCTGGTCAGGACGTACCTTCCCTCCAGATTGTGCCGGCCTTGCCCGTCCGGCGTGTAAGCAGGTTGATAGACCAGCGGCTTATGGAAGCGCAGGGCGCCATTGGCCCCTTGAATCGCCAGGTCGCCGTTGTCGTCAATCGAGAGGGCCGCCTTTTTACCTTCGCGGCTCATTCCGGCCAGATCAAAGGCAAAACGGATCGCCCGCGGGTCCGCACCGGCCTTGACCACAAAATCGTATTCGAGCTGTTGCTGGTTGTTACCGTAATAGACGAGGTCCACTCCGGGATAGATATCGCCATAAGTCACCCGGCCGTAATTCGGAACGTTCGTCAGCCACTTCTGGGAATCGTTCCCGAGGTAGTAATTACTCTTGCCTGGGAGCAAGTTTACGGCCGTCGGCTGCACGTAGGCGTTGGCCCCCGCCAATTTCATCCGCAGCACGCCGGAAGATTCCACGTCACCCTTGGCGCGCTCTCCGGGCAATAAGGTATTGGCCGGTCGCGAGGGTTTGTACAACGACAGCACCGTTTCACTTGGCGTCAGGAATAGTGTGTATCCATGTCCCTGCGAAGTGAATTTTACTCTCGCATCGGCCTGTCCCTGGTTGGGCACAAAGCTCAAGGGAAGCTTGCTGTATGAGGCGAGCTGGCGAACCCTCTCTCGGTCCGCAAGGGACGGGGCGGCTGCGGCAGGACCGTTTGCACCCTGGTGGGCTAGTTGGCTAAGAGCGTTCGTTCCTGCAACACCCGGCGCCACACCGCGTCCACCTTGTCCTGGACCCGCTCCCCAAACGAGTGTCGTCATGACAGCCCACATCGCAAGGGGCGCCATAATGCTGCTTGCCCCGTGGCGCGGTAGAATCCGCCGGAATCGCATAGAAGCCTCCACTTGAACTGCCCAACAAGAGGTTGGGCGCTGGCCTTTTTCTGGGGATTTGCACCCCAAAATGCAAGACCGCATACACTGGCGTGACAATAGATAATAGGCTGAGCGTGCCGATAAACCCGAGATTGTGCCACTCGCCCAATACCGTGTCAAGCGCATTTGCTTGAGGTTCCGTTGCGTCCGGAGGCCAATTTCACCTATAATGCTCCCGTACCCCCAAGAATCGGAACTGACGCTATGTCTTCGCCCATCGTCCAAAAGCTTCAAGCTGAGATTCAAACGCTGGAGCATGAACTGAACCACGAGTTGCCCAAGGAGCTGAAACGCGCTCGCGCCTTGGGTGATTTGAGCGAAAACGCCGAATACCACNNCGAAGGACCGCATTGCCTTCGGCTCAAAAGTGCTTCTCTATGACGTCGATCGTGACGTGGAGATTGAGTATCGATTGGTGACCAGTGAAGAAGCCGACGTTAGCAAGGGGCTGATCTCCACCACCTCCCCCATTGGCCGGGCCTTGATGGGCAAGAAGCCGGGCGCCGCGGTCACCGTGACCACGCCCAACGGCCCCCGCGAGTTCGAAATCCGTACCGTCCTGACCTTTCACGAGCAGCCGTAAGACCTCCGGCGGCCTTGCTCCCGCCTGGAGGGAAGAGTCCTTCCATGATTACGAGAAAGATCGGCGACACCCTTCGACATGTCCTGGACGCGATAGTCGCAGGCTTTGCCGCCAGCGGCATCAACCNNTTTTCGCTGGGCTGGCGCCACCATCATCCTGGCTGGCATTTTCGACATGACGGACGGCCGTGTGGCGCGCCTCGCCAAGCGTGTGACCGCCTTTGGGGGTTTTTACGACTCGGTCATGGACCGCTACTCCGACCTCTGCCTGCTCATTGGATTGCTGATTTACTACGGGCGCATCAATCGCTACTCTTACGTCTGCCTGGTGGCCGTCGCCATGATTGGCTCGGTTATGATCAGTTACACGCGCGCCCGCGCCGAAAACCTGATTGCCTCCTGCAAGGTGGGGTTCCTGGAAAGGCCGGAGCGCGTGGTGCTGATCATCATTGGGGCGCTGTTTGACCGCATGGCGCCGGTGCTTTGGCTGATTGCCGTACTGTCCAACATCACCGTTATTCATCGCATTCTCTATACGCGCCAAGAGGCGGCAAAATTGGCCCATTAACACACCGCATCCCCGGCGCGACTTCCCATCCTGCTCAACCGTTCCCACCCCAAAGCCCGCATCACAATACGATAGGGGTGTCCTGCCATCGGCCAGTGGTACACTTGCGGCATCAGGGCGGAATCCACAGGAGGAACCAAATGGCTCAGGGAGAATTTTCCAGGAGGGGTTTCCTGAAAAGCGCAATGGCCGGCACCGCTGCCGGCGCGGCCGGATTGCCCGCTGGGGCGCAAGGTCGGAGCCCCGACGACGAGACGTGCGGGTCACAATGGCAGCGGCCTCCCAAGCAAACCGGGAACAATCTCAACTTGATCGTGATTGTCACCGACACTTTCCGCGCCGACAACCTGGCGTGTTATGGGCCGAAATGGCTGGAGACCCTTGAAACGCCGAACCTGGACAGGTTTGCCCGGAACGCAACGGTCTTCCAGAATACCTATGCCGAGGGAATGCCCACCATCACGATTCGCCGCTCCCTCTACACAGGACGGCGAGTTGTTCCCCGCTATTATTTTGCCCAACCCGACATCCAGGCGCCAGGCTGGCACCCGCTCTATCACGAGGATGCAACCCTCAGCGAGACACTGCTGGAAGCTGGGTATATCAATACTCTCATCAGCAGCCTTTACCATCAGTTCAAACCCGGCAGGAATTTTCATCGCGGGTTTAACACCTGGCGCTACTTGCTTGCTGCCCGCACGCCCTGAGAATATCAGAAATCGCTCCTGTTCCACCAGGGTGAATTTGTTCAATCCCC
>PLWR01000167.1 GCA_003165615.1 Acidobacteriota bacterium
ATTACCGCGCCTGCGCGAACTACGGCCCGGTGTATGGAAGAAAGTAGGAGTAAGAAGTCAGGAGCTAGGATTCAGGAGTCAGAAGCCAGGAGTCAGGAGTCAGAATAGCAGCTTGGCCCTTCTGACTCCTGGCTATAAGTAACCCTCGACACATTTGCGGACCGCCCCGACCTCCGCGTATGGCGCAGGCCCCGGACCTGAGGGTCTGCGTTGTTCTCCGGGTCCGTAAAAGAAAACCAAAAGGCAAATGCAGCGCCGATCTTCCGGTCGGTATTTCGGAGGTGTTGCCTCATGCCGGCTAAAAGGTCAGCACTACTGCCTCCGGACCTGCTAGGGAAAATGGGAAACGGCGGCAAGGAAAGCAAGCGATAGAGTTGGTACGCCCGGGGTGATTCGAACACCCGACCCCTTGCTTCGTAGTTCAAGAAGCGAAAACAGCAGTAAATTGCTGACGACGGCTGGAGCCGCATGGATACTGGCGAGAATGACGATTTCCCGATCTGCTCGCCACCTCCGCGGATTGCTGCGGACACGGGCCTATCTGAAGAGTTATGTCACAAACCACGTCACAAACACGATTGAAGGCAGAGCGGACGGGTGGTGTCTGGGCATGGGTTAACCCTTCCGCGTGCGTTTACGGCGGCAGCAAAGCGCACGGCGGGCCATCCTAAGGGCCTTCATGGCGCGTCAGCGGGTGCACAAGGTAGGAGTGGAACCCTGGTCATTGGGTTTCCGCCCCTGCATGGGGTTGGCTGGCTGCATAGGGTTCCGGTGAGAGTTTCGATTCCATTGGGCCTCCACACCTGGGGGACGATCTCAGCGTTGAAATTTAGGGCTTACTCCACCTCAGGAAAGGCCATGCCTTACACTTTCCTTCCGATTGCAGCGCAGGCCAATCGGCCTGCTTCCCGGTATCGGTTTCCCCTGTTCCTATGCCTGTTCTCACGCATTGCCGCCGAATCGGCCACGGCATCAGAAATGCTGAACGGTAAGCGAATGAATCCCTGGAGAGTCCTGGGACGTGATACTCTGCGGCGTGTGGTTATCAAAGTTGCCGGTTCACTTAGCGAATATCTCATGTCCGTTGGCGAAATACGCAAGGGTTGGAGTGTTCCAAGAAACCATGAATTGTGGTTTCGGGCGGAGGATGCATTACATCGCAAGACCCGACTTCAACCTGGAATTTACCGCCCGCGAAAAATAAACGGCGTTCGAAAATCGGTTCTCAAGTTGCTGGAGATAGAGAACGAGCTATACGAGGAGTTTGGACGTTCCTCCACTCAGCTTGCCGACGTTAAGTCGAATCACGACGATTGGGAGTGGGACTCTTTCTTCCTTATGCAGCATCATGGGGTTCCGACCCGACTTCTCGACTGGTCGGACGGCGCACTCATCGCCCTGCATTTTGCCGTAAGAAATAAGCCGCTCCCGCCAAAAAGCAACTCCATCATCTACGTCCTCGATCCGTACTGGTTGGGAAAGCGGATAAGTAAGGACCCGGATCGAGAAGACGCTAAAGCCCGCTGGAGGGAATACTGGAAGAAGAATCCGTATGACTGTTACGAAGACGAGTGGGAACGCCTCTATTTGCCATCAGACGAGGATGACGCCAAAGACCCACTGATGGCTACTCCAAAGATACCCCTGCTCCAAGACTCACCTCACCTGACTCGCAGAGTCGCTGCTCAGCGGAGTCGATTTATGATCTTCGGCACTGATCCACTCTGGCTTGTAAAGGTGGAAAAGGAAAGAGACTCCCGGTTGGTTTCGATCACGATCCCAGCCAGTTCAATTAACCGGATCAAACAAGAACTCATAGACGCAGGCATTACGGAGTCTGTTGTCTATCCTGACCTCGATGGTCTCGGGCGTGAATTGAAGCAGGCATGGAAAGCGAGAAGATGATCTCTGGCCGGTAGGGGTACATACAGGGTCCGTTCGCGTGCCTATACGTCGCAGCAAAGCGCACGGCGGGCTGTTTTGAGCGAGTCTGTGCCGGCAGAGCGTGTTGCACAGTCGCGCTAGCACAGGAGAATGGGTCAACCTCGGACCGCTCCGTGCATCCTGAGCCAATTCTGCGCAACGGCGGGGCATTCTACGCCACGCCACGAATGGTCGGAACACTCCTTCGCGAGCCCTCCTCCCAGCCCAGGCATTCCGACCGGAATGCCGATGACTCATTTTATTCGAATCATAACAACTCCACGCCTTGCCACCTCGGCAGTGAAACTGTCTTTGAATATGCCCAGATCCTTCCTGGCCCACAGGTCGCGAACCGCGGCCGAATCGCCCACTCCGGCATCTCTAAAACAAACGGTGATGGACGCAGCATCTTCTCCACGATTAAAAAGACCGACAGCTTTGCTGCCATCGGCAAGGGGTTTCATCCAGATGTCCAAGGGGCCTTCTTCCGCGATTCGGCGCCCCTGGATACCAGCCGGGTCCTGATCCACGGCGATAATTTCCGGATTGGTCAAGATGGCGAGACCCGCGGGTCTGATCTTCCTGAGATCGGCGCTGGCAATCAGAGGGGCGGCCAACAGGCCCCACAGGCTAACCTGCGTCCGGCTCTCGTCATCGGTTATTATTCCCAGTCCCACCAGAAGCATGTCGGGATCGTTCCAATGGCCGGGACCGGCAAAGTGCTCCAGCCCGTTCTGCTCAAAACCCACCAGGGAGAATCGGTCATAGTTGTAATCGAGGTCGCCGGTGGTGCGCCACATGTTCGCGCCCACCGAGGCCCCCCATGTCCAAACCCGTTCGAGACCGTACTGGCACAGGCTGTAGAGAATGGGGCGTCCCGATTGCTTCAGGGCATCGCCCATTTTCTTGTAAGCCGCTCGCATTTCGTTCGGCTTGTAAACATCTGCGGCGCTACACCAGTCATATTTGAGGAAGTCCACTCCCCACCCGGCATAGGTCTTCGCGTCCTGATCTTCGTGCCCGAAGCTGCCTTCGTAACCGGCGCACGTTTTTGGCCCCGGTGACGAGTAGATACCAAACTTCAACCCCTTGCTGTGGATGTAGTCGCCGAGCGCTTTAATGTCGGGGAAATTACTGTTGCCATGAATCACGCCCTGCGCGTCGCGCTGACCTTGCCAGCAGTCATCAATGTTGACGTACTCGTATCCCACAGCCTTCATGCCGTTCCCCACCATCATGTCAGCCTGGGCGCGCACGTCCGAATCTGTGACCTTGCACAAATACCCATACCACGTATTCCAGCCTAACGGAGGTTTGACGGCGACGCCGGTTCCTTGTGCCATCGCAGGCAGGCAATCAATCCAAAGAAGAATGAGGACAACACTCAAACGTAAGCTCCAGTGGCTAGCGCTCTGGTTCATTTTGGAAATTCCTTTCGGCTATTAACTTGAATTCTCTGAACTGGGATATCCCTAGCATCCCCTTCTCGCAGAGCCAGGCATAGAGCGCCCTTGTAAATTTCGACGCGGCTATCCCTGGAGGTTCCGCCAAATAAATAAATGCTCGATGACGCTAGCGCCGGCGTGCTGACGGCTGCCGAGATAGAGTCGCCCTCACCATAAGGCGCAATTGCCAGCTCGGCGGCTCTGGAGATGCCATCGCAGTTCCTTGAAGCGATGCCGCACCAACGCGCTGGTCTCAACCAACTCACGAAACCTTACCGGACCTTCACGCCCATCCAAGCGGTGGACACGCAGGACAGCCATCACTAAACACAGCGGCATAAGTAATTGCGCATTCTAAAGGTTTGTGATTTCATGGAGGCATGAGACCACTTCAGATCGCCGATGCTAGGACGATGATTTTGGGACTGCAAGACGAGATTCGCCGTTCGGAGGAATCTCGGTATGATCACCGGCTCCATGGGGTGCTGTTGGTGGCCCAGGGAGGGACCTGTCCAGAAGTCAGCCGCTTGCTGGGGGACGCCCCTCGCACGGTGGAGAACTGGGTCCGGCGCTTTGAGGCCCAAGGTCTGGCCGGGCTGACCGAGGGGCAACGCTCGGGGCGTCCCCGGCGCCTGAGCGAGGCACAATTGCGGGAGGTGGGCGGAGTCCTGCGCCAGACTCCTCGCGACTTGGGCTTGACCGGCACGCTGTGGGATGGGAAAACGTTGAGCGCCTGGATCGAACAACGCTTCCAAGTCCACTTGCGGGTGCGTCAATGCCAGCGCTTGTTCCGGCAGCGGGGCTTTCGGCTGCGTAAGCCCCGCCCGCTGATTGCCCATGCGGATTTGGAACGGCAGAAGACGCATAAAAAAACTCCAGGCGTTAAGCCTCGATCCCACGGTTGATCTCTGGGCCATGGACGAAGTGCATTTTCAACAACACGGTTCGCGCTGTCGGCTGTGGGTCGCGCCCGAAACCAAGGACCCCGTGTTGCTTCACCAGCCCACCCGGAAGAGCGTGGGCTATTATGGAGCGGTCCGCCTGCGCTACGGCCGCTTCTTCTTCCGGCGGGAGACGGGCAAGTTCAACGCCCTGACCTGCTGGGAGTTCTTGAAAGGGCTTTGTGCTACCAGCACGCGCACGGCTCGCCAAATGGTGGTGATTACCGACAACGCCCGATATCACCACGCCCGACTGCACCGAGACTGGAGGCAGCAAGAGGCGGAACGTTTCCGCTTGGACTTCTTGCCACCCTACAGCCCGGAACTGAACCCCACGGAGCGCGTCTGGAAACTCACGCGCCGGCTTTGTGTTCATAACCGGCACTTTCCCAGCTTGGACGATGTCGCTCTCGCCGTCGAAACCGAATTCGCAAACTGGACCGAACCAAACGATACGTTGCGCCGATTATGCGCAATTATTTAAGACGCTGTGTTTAGTTCGTCATTTTCAAACCGCGCCCACGTGGGTGGATACGATAGTTTGTAACCGCACGATTCGTATAGGGATGATTATTTGGAATGACGAAGCAAGTTCCTATTGTTTGTACCCACATGGGGTTTGCACCTCGCTGATGTCCGACATTGTAGACTCGTGCTGAATTCGACTCAAACCAAAAAACAGTTGACCACGCCTTCGAAATGCGCTATAGGTATACCTCGTGATCAAAGGCAAGCTAACAACGGCTGAGGCTGCCAAACGAGCTGGAATCCACCAAGTCACACTGCAAAAATGGATTGCGGCAGGCAGGCTGAAGGCCTAAGGCCACGTTAATTGGGGCTGTCGGGTATCGGCTATGGTCGGCCAAGGACGTTGCTGCATTGCTGAAGGTCAAAAAGGCCATCTATCGGAAGGGTAGAGGCAGAAAAAAGAAAAGCGGCAACCGCTGAAGCGCTAACTTCAACGGTTGCCTAACCAATCAACCTGCTTAGGAGGCTGAAATGGCTTCACCGAAGATACACCCACCTGCATTTTCCGCACAACCAGGCCGCACCAGGGCGGCAATTTACGCGAGGGTTAGCACCAGCAACCATGGTCAAGACCCCACGATGCAAACCCGCGAAATGGAAGAATTCTGTGACCGGCGCAGTTGGGAACTCGCGGGCAGCTACATTGACAACGGGATTTCGGGCTCCACGGAGTCACGGCCCGAACTGGACCGGCTTATGGCTGATGCGCACCGCCGACGATTCGATACGGTCGTTGTTTGGAAGTTCGACCGCTTCGCCCGGTCGGTGTCTCACCTTCTCCGTGCCCTCGAAACCTTCAAGGCCCTCGGGATCGACTTCGTTTCCCTCTCCGAGCAAGTGGACACCAGCACGCCCACCGGCAAGATGGTTTTCACGGTGCTCGGCGCTGTCGCCGAGCTTGAGCGCAGCCTGATTGCCGAACGGGTCCGCGCAGGGATTAGGAATGCTAGGGCGAAAGGCAAGACCCTCGGAAGGCCGAGAGTCCCTGTTGACGGTACCATAATCGCGTCCCTACGCGCTCAGGGGCGCTCCCGGGGAACGATCTGCCGAGAAACAGGCATTGCCAAGGGGACGGCCCAGCGGGCCTTCTACAGCCTGCCTCGGGTCGCTGCACCTTTGACCCGCTAATTCTGCTGAAGTGTAGGCGCACCCGGCCAATCATCAGCAGAAAAGACGCGGACCAAAATCAGCCGTGGGCGCCCCCGCCCTAGTCGAAGAAGTCTCGATCCTCTTCCCGCAGGTGCGCTTTGGCTGCCTTGACGTTGAACGTAAGACCGAGTCCCGGCTTGTCCCAAACATCAATGAAGCCATTTTTGACGATTGGGTCCGGCAGGCCCTCGACAATGTCATACCACCATTCCGGCCGGCCCAGGGCATATTCGAAAGCGATATAGTTTTGCGGCATGGCCGCCCCCATATGCACTTGCGCGGCGACCCCGAACAGTCCGTCAAAGATTCCATGCGGAGCAACCAGGATGCCGTGGAGATCGGCGTATTCGGCGATCCACTTCAATTCGGCAATTCCCCCCACATCTTCCGGGTCGGGACCAAGCACATTGACCGCCTGATTTTCGATGAGGTCCTTGAAGTTTTCCCGCAGGTAGATCTCCTCTCCGGTGTGGATGGGGGTGGAGGTGCTCTCGGTGACCTGCTTGTAAACCTGGGCGTTGGGATAAGGTGCGTAGTCGCCCGTGAGCAGGTCTTCGAGCCAGGTGATATGCAGCGGTTCCACCGCGCGCGCAAACCGGATGGCATCCTTCACGGTCCAGCCGGGCCCGCAATCGAGCGCCAGCCCGATGTCTTTGCCCAGGACCTTCTTCCCGGCTTCGACGCAGGCGATGATTTTGTCAAGGCCGCGTTCCGTCAACAGCCCACGATTCATGTAAGGCCCCGACTGCGGCGTCCACTCCCTGCCGTACCAGGCGTTTGGGACGTCCGTCAGCATAGGCGGATCGTGAAAACCGACGTTCCCCTTGACCAGCGTGTAGCCCTCTTTCGCATCCTTCATCTTCCCCATGATCTCGGCGAAATCCTGCTCCGTGCGGACCACCATGTCGGGCGCGTTGTTTTCGGTATTCCCGTAAACGCGGACATTGTCCCGAATCTTTCCGCCCAGCAGCTTGTACACCGGCAACCCGGCCACCTTCCCTGCGAGGTCCCAGAGGGCGATTTCAATGGCGCTTACCGCCGCGCCCCAGGGCTTGAATGCTCCCATCCCGCGGATGTTTAGCATGATCCGCGCCACATCCGTTGGGTCTTCACCCAGAAGATATTTCTTATAGAACAGCACCACGGGCTTGAGATACGTCTTGACCGACTCCGCTTGACCGTAGCCGGAAATGCCTTGGTCCGTGACAATTCGTACCGTCGGGTTGTTTCCGATGATTGCGCATTTGAGGTCGGTGATCTTGATCTTGACCGATCTGTTCTCCGTCCGGGTTTCAGGGGACGGCAGTCCGACGCCCGGCTGAGCGCCAAGCACCGTTGCAGCCGCTGCTCCCGAAAGCGATCCGACAAAGCCCCTTCGCGTCCAATTCGCCATTGCTTCCTCCCTGTGCACACAAAGCCTGCGAATTTCAAACCTGCGGGTTTCGTTTTGGAGCCGATAGAAATCCGCGCAGATTCGAAAGGTTGAAACTTCGCACAGTGCGCTTCCCCCCTCAAAATTGTTGCGGGTATTGTACCAGAGCCCGTGGCTTCTGGAGCGGCTCCGCCGGATTAGCCCACCGATCTGAAATCTTGAATCTCCGAATTTCAAATTGCCGGGCTTCCCAGCAGCAATACTGCGGTGCGAGTCGAGAAAGCTGGCGCGCCCAGCAGGGGCTTGCAGACAATGGTTGCCAGTTCTGGCTGGAATGTAGATCGGTTAGGCGACCACACAGCCAAGTGACCAGGGAGATCTTGATTGTCCCCGGTGTCGTGGAAGGGCGTTTTTCGTTGTGCGCCGGGATAAACCGGCATGTTGTTGGGAATGCAAGAGTCCTACAAGAAAGGAGAAAGCGAATCCATCTTGGCCCCGAGTCTTACGGACGGCGTCGCGAGGCGTCGGCCGAAGCGTAGACAGGGGTATCGGTGGGCCGGGCTATTGAGCTTCGAAAAACGCGGATCAGGGTGCTGACCTCGTAATGATAGAGGGAAGGCAACACGGCTGGCTGCGCTAGACGCGAGTGGTCAGCCGGCCCTGCGTAGTCGAAGAACCTGCGCACGCTGAGAAACAACATGCACGAGAACCGGGAGACCTCTGGGGTGCCCCGATCCAGTGGAGATCGAGGCTGGTCCGAGAAGGTGCAAAGCCGAACGTCGGACATGCACGCTCTGGAGGGGTCGGACCGCGCCGTATTACCGATGAACCAGCCGAACAAAGAAGGGCAACCTTCGGCGGAGGTTGAGGAGGAAAGGGTGCGGACCAAGGAGAACATCGCTCAGTCCAACACGAGCCCGACACAGAGCGGGGAACGAGTGTCCCAGGGATTGCGCGGTGTGCGAGCAGCAGCCAGGGAAAGGAAGCAAGAACGGTTCACCGCTCTGCTCCACCATCTGACGGTTGGTCTGCTTCGGGACAGCTTCTTCGCTTTGAAGCGGAAAGCTGCGCCGGGAGTCGATGGCGTCACATGGCAGGAGTATGAGACCGGACGGGAGGATCGGCTCATGGATCTTCACAGCCGGGTTCACCGTGGAGCGTATCAGGCACAGCCCTCGCGGAGAGTCTACATACCGAAGGCCGACGGGCGGCAACGTCCGTTGGGCATTGCGGCGCTGGAGGACAAGATTGTCCAACAGGCCGTAGTGACCATCCTCAACCAGATTTACGAGGTGGACTTTCGGGGCTTTTCCTACGGGTTCAGGCCGGGTCGCAGCCCGCATCGAGCGCTGGATGCGCTGACAGTGGGGATACAACGGAAGCGAGTGAACTGGGTGCTCGATGCGGACATTCGAGGATTTTTCGACAACTTGTCGCACGAATGGGCCCTCAAGTTTATCGAGCACCGCGTGGCCGATGGCCGGATTCTTCGTCTGATCCAGAAATGGTTGCAGGCAGGGATTTCGGAAGAAGGCCAGTGGTCGGAGACAAAGCAAGGTACCCCACAAGGGGCGGTGGTTTCGCCGCTGCTCGCCAACGTGTACCTGCACTATGTTTTCGATCTATGGGTGGAAGCTTGGCGCAAGAGAACAGCCAAGGGCGATGTCATTGTCGTCCGCTACGCTGACGATCTTGTGGTGGGCTTCGAAAACCGGGTGGAAGCCGAACGTTTTCTTGAGGAGTTTCGGGAACGTCTGGCCAAGTTCGGTCTGGAATTACATGCGGACAAAACGCGGCTGATTGAGTTCGGGCGGTTCGCTGCTCAGAACCGGAAGACACGTGGAGAGGGAAAACCTGAGACCTTCACGTTCCTGGGCTTCACGCACTACTGCGGGAAGCGCCGGAGCAATGGGGCCTTCATCGTCTGGCGGGAAACGGCCAAGAAGCGGCTGGTGGCAAAGCTGCACGCAGTCCAGGCAGAACTGCGCCGCCAAATGCACGCGCCCACCTCGGTAGTCGGTGAGTGGCTGCAGAGGGTGACCTTGGGCTACTACCAATACCATGCGATTCCGGGGAACCTCAATCGGCTACGCTTGTTTCGGCATCGGCTCCGGCTACTATGGCGGCGAGTCTTAGTTCGGCGTAGTCAGAAGAGGCGGATGCCCTGGGAGCGGCTCAATCCGCTTCTGGATCGCTGGATTCCCGTCCCACGTGTTCTGCATCCTTATCCCACNNGCAATGATCGTCCCTACCGCAACCCAAATCTGGCAATGCTGGTTGGAAGGGCTGAGTTCACTTGTCTCAGGATATGTGCGCCGACTCTGCCACAACGCTTATGCAGAATCGGAGGCAGAGGCTAAGCCCCTCAAGACCACTGAAAGAGTGATAAGGACCAATCCATTCCTTCTGCCGCAACGGCAGCGACGTACCCATCGGCTGGAGCGAGGGCGCGAAGTGACCATCTGTCGGCATCGCTGTAGTCATGGCCGATAATCGGCAGGCTGGTCAGTTGGTACGGAGCGAGTGGAACCGCGAAGCTGGCGAGACTGATGCTAAGCCCTCCGCCCCGCGCTTTGATGTACGCTTCCTTGCGCGTCCAGCACTGAAAGAACGCTTCGGTTTGAGTGCTCTGCGGAAGCTCTCGGAGCGCAGTGACCTCCTGGGCTGAGAAAAAGCGATCCGCCACACGGTCCCGGTTTGGGAAGGAATGGACGTACTCCAGATCCACGCCCACTTCGCGACGAAACGCGAACGCGAAGAGTGCAAGCCCGTGAGAATGAGAGAGGTTGAAGCGCAGGTCCCCGGCTCCACTGCCAGGCACGAGGGCCGGTTTGCCATGGGCGTTAAGGCAGAAACTCAAATCGCCAGCAGGAATCCCGAGGTACCGAGCCAACAGAGCTCGCAGGATACCCCGCCCAGCAGTGTAATGAGCACACCTTAGCGGAGAATAGAATCTCTCCGCCCATACCTGCTCGTCGGCCGAAAAGGTCTCCCGTAAGCGTCGGAGCGTTGCCGGCCCCAGATCCAGAGCAGCGCGCCATATGTGCACTTCGCCGGGAGGCAAAATGAGTGGCGCAGGCGCCATCTGCCACGAGGGCTTGAGGGATGTCGCCCCTGGAATCATCATAGGCATCTGCTGTGCGCCCAGGCCCGCTGGGCATCCGTGTGGAAGGCGCGGAGGCGCCTTCCAATGTGCTCGGCCACTAGCCCGACATGCTCGGTCTGGCAAGTAGCGTGGTTCCCTGGCAACTCCTGAACTTCCAGTTGAGAGCCCAGCTTGCCCCAGCCGGCTGTCCGGTCCGTGGGATGACTAATATCCAGCCATTGGGTGCGGAGCAAGACGATGCGCCCTTTATATGGTTGCGGCTGGTAATCCGAGAGGATAGATTCCAACTGCTGATAACGTTTCGAGGGGTCGGTGAAGACGGGAGCCTGGATTTCAAGCTCTTCGGAGAAAGTCCCCCGCAGCCCCAAGAGTCTTTTTCTTGCCCCTTGCAAGTACAGAGTCAGGAGGGCCTTAAGACCCCGGTGATAGGCGCTGTGCGTCCAAACCAAATACTTGCGCAACCGGGCATGTACACGCGTCTGGGTGTCCACATCCAGCCCGGCAAGCCCCCCACCGCCGTGGACGAGGGCCTTTAGCCAGCGGAAGTACCGGGGAACGCCGGCATCGAGCAAGATGATCAGGCCCACCTCTAAACCTTGCTGCTCCATCTGCCGAGCCATTTCATAGGCAACCACGCCCCCATTACAGAACCCCCCTAGAAAATACGGTCCTTGGGGCTGCAAAGCGATGAACTGCTTGATGTTTTCCTCCGCCATCGCTTCGACGGTGGGCAGCATGGGCTTGCCATCAAACCCGTCAGGCATCACTGCATAGAAGGGCTGCTCCGGGCCGAGAAGTTGAGCCAGCTTGCGGCAATAAAGTCCCCCCCAGTAATCGCCATGCAGAAAAAAAAGGCGGGCGGGAATCGCCGGGCTGGACAGGGAAAATCGCCGAGTGCACTTCCTTGAGACTCTCCGCGCGAAGGCACGCCGCCAGATGCCTGATGGTTGCCTCAGCAAATAAGGTCGCCAGAGGAAGGCCTTTGCCATAGGTCTCCTCGATCCGGAACATCATACGCACGGCGAGGAGAGAATGGCCACCCAGGTCAAAGAAATTGTGCTCAATTCCAATCGGCCGCACGTTGAAAATCTCTTCCCAGATTCTCACCAACTGCCGTTCGTGCGCGTCTCGGGGCGGGACGTAGCGGTTCTCGGCTTGGGGTGTCCGGCTCCCGATGGGCAGTGCTGGGCGGTCAACCTTGCCGTTCGGGGTTAGCGGCAACGCCTCCACGGTATTGATGTCGGAAGGCACCATATAATCGGGCAACTTTTCCTTCAGAAAATCATACAAGGCCTTGGATGTCGGCGGGTTCGCCGGGTGGCGAGGCACGCAGTATGCTACCAGGCGCTTTTCGCCGGGAATCTCCTCCCGAACCACGACGGCTGCGGTCGATACTGCCGGATGCGCGGCAATTGCCGATTCGATTTCACCCAATTCAATACGGAACCCCCGTATCTTCACCTGATGGTCAAGGCGGCCCAGGAACTCAATATTACCGTCCGGCAGATAGCGGCACAAGTCGCCGGTTTTGTAGAGGCGCGCTCCGGGTTGGATGCAAAAGGGATCAGGAAGGAAGTTCTGGCCCGTGATCTCTGGCCGGTTCAGGTACCCACGGGCCAGCCCGTCCCCACCAAGGCATAATTCTCCGGCGACTCCGATCGGAACCGGCTGCAAGGACTTATCAAGAATATATACGCGAGTGTTGGCGATGGGGCGGCCAATGGGAATCGAGGAGGCCGTTAGGCTTTGGGTACGGGGAATCCGATAGCAACAGGCAAAAGTCGTGCTCTCCGTCGGCCCGTACCCATTCACCAACTGCGTGTTGGGCAGAAGCGACAGTGCGCGCCCGATGTGAGGAACGGAAAGCACTTCCCCTCCTACGAGCAACTGTGCAACTGGCGTTAAAACATCCGGAGCTGAATCCATCAAAGTGTTGAACAGCGAAGGCGTTAACCACAAAGTTGTCACATTTTCTTTGTCGAGCACTGCTCGGAGTTGCGCGATGTGCGGGACGCGGTCAGGATACAGCACGCAGCGCCCTCCATGCAGCAGCGCACCCCATATCTCGAACGTGCTGGCATCGAAAGACATCGAGGACAATTGCAGAAACACCTCCTGCGGCCCAAAGCGGATGTAATCCGTTCCGAACAGCAGTCGCACGATGCCGCGGTGGAGAACCTCGACTCCCTTCGGCGTCCCGGTTGACCCGGAGGTGTACAGGACATAAGCCGCTTGATCGGGCTTCACACCCAAGCGGGGATTGTGAGGGCCGCTCCCGGAGCCGGGATCCTCCACCTTGTCGAGGCTGACAACCTTAAGGACGCGTTGCGGGAACGCCTGTCTTAGCCGCTCCTGGGTCAGCAACAGGTGGATTCCGGCATCCTCCAGCATGAAAGCCAATCGCTCTTTCGGATAGACCGGGTCCAGCGGAACACAGGTGCCTCCCGCCTTGAGAATGGCCAGCAGTCCTACCATCATCTCCAGCGAACGCTCCGCGGACAGCCCCACCCTGGATTCCAATCCCACCCCCCAGCCTCGAATTTGATGGGCCAGCCGGTTGGCCCGGCTGTTCAGTTCTCCATAAGTCAGGCATTGGCTCTGGAGGGTGATCGCCACAGCTTCCGGCCTGCGTTGGGCCTCAGCCTCGAACAGTTCCTGGAGGGTAGCATCGCGGGGATACTCCACCTCCGTGTGATTCCATTCGAGAAGAATCTGGTGTCGCTCGGCGGGGGTCAGCAAGGGAAGCGAAGCGATGTGACAATCGGGTTCGGCGGCGATGGCCTCGAGCAGGGTCCGGTAGTGGCCGGCCATACGCTCGATCGTGCCACGATCAAAAAGGTCGGCGTTGTAAACGAACAAACACTTCAACTCCTGGCCCCGGGGGAGAATCTCGAGGATGAGATCATAGGGCGCCACGGGAACCTCAAACTCGAACTCTTCCACTCGCAGGCCGGGAATCTCCGCCCTTTCCTCGGGCAGATTCTCGAAATTAAATACCACCTGGAAAAGGGGGGGGGGTACTCAGAACGCGGTCCGGCCGTAGCGCCTCGAGAAGTTGTTCAAACGGCAGATCCTGGTGACTGTAAGCCCCCAGGCAGGCCTCTCGCACACGCCCCAGCAGTTCCCGGAAGGTGGGATTCCCGGACAGATTAGTGCGCAGGACCAAAGTTTTGAGGAAGAGCCCGATCAGTTTCTCCGTCTCCACCCAATTCCGGCCCGCCGCCATCGAGCCGACAACGATGTCTTCGGATCCCGCATAACGCGAAAGTAGCACCTGAAAGGCCGTGAGAAGGGGCATGAACAGCGTGGCATGCTCGTGCCGGCCGAGGGCTTTCAAAGCGCCGGTAAGCGGCTCCGGCAGGAAAACCTCGGTGCAGCCGCCCCGATGCAACTGAACGCTGGGCCGCGGCCGGTCCGTCGGCAGGTCAAGGGGAACGCAGCCGCTCAATCGTGGTTTCCAATAACCAAGCTGGCCTTCGAGCAGTTCGCCACTCAAGCGCTGGCGCTGCCAGTGCGCGAAATCCGAATATTGAACAGGGAGCCCCGCGAGGGCAGGTGAAATACCCATGCTCAACCCCCGATAGAGCTCCCGGAACTCGCCCACCCATACCTGCGCTGACCACGCGTCAAAAACGATGTGATGGAAGACGAGGAGTAAGACGTGATCCTGCTCGCCGAGCCGCAACAGTGTGGCTCGCCAAATGGGATGCCGGGCCAGATCGAAGGGCCGCAGGGCCTCCTCCGTTGCCAGGCTTCTAGCCCGCGACACGCGTTCAGTGGAAGCCAGTTGAGAGAGGTCGATGACAGGCAGGCTGAGAGCCCCGCTGGGAGAAATAACCTGTGCCGGCTGGCCGTCGCGGATGATGAAGCGCGTGCGCAGGACCTCGTGGCGATCCACGATGATCTCGAGAGCCTGCCGGAGGGCAGCCTCGTCAAGCACCCCGGTCAGGCGCAGCGCCAGCGGGCGGTTATAAGCGGGATTCCCTGGCTCCAACTGGTCCAGAAACCAGAGCCGCTCCTGGGCGAACGAAAGTGGTGGCGAGCGCCGATCCGTAAGCCGCGGGATAACAGCCGTAGTCCGGCGCGACCGGAGATTCTGCCGCCCATTCGCATCGAGCGTCGCGGGTTTCTGCCGGGGAGGACTCGCCGGCTGGCTCGGGATGGCATCCGTCCTTTTCACAGAAACCTCGCTCCCACGGCCTTATTGATCGAGGTTCGCCCGGTCTTTTTGCGTTTCATTCATGCGCTCCTTGCGGCAGCTTTTCCGCCAGCATCAGCGCTTGGTCCGCAATCGTCGGCGCATCCAGGAAATCGAGCAACGCAATTTCCACGCCCAACTGTTGGCACACGCGCGCGACAACGCGCGCCGCGAGCAGGGAATCCCCGCCCACGTCGAGAAAGGACTGATTGACGCCGACGGACGGGATGCCAAGCACTTCACACCAGGTCTCGGCAAGAAATTCCTCCACGGGCGTGCGCGGGGCGACGCTCTCGCCCGGTTGACCCCCGCCGGGCGCATCCGGCTCCGCCAGGCCCAGTTTTTCCGCCAGCCCGATTCGCTGCGGTTTGCCCGTCGGACCCAGCGGGATGGCCTGGACCACAAGGATGCGGCGGGGAACCTTGAAATGCGCCAGGCGCGCCGCCACGGACTGCCGGAGCTGCCTTTCCGTGACGCTCGGATCGCGCAGGACCACCGCCGCCGCCACCTCCTGCCCCAATGACTTATCCGGCATGGCAAAGACCACCGCCTGGGCGACAGCCGGGTGCTGCAACAAGACCTCTTCCACCTCACGCGGTGAAACCTTTTCGCCCCCGCGATTGATGATCTCCTTGATACGGCCCTCGATGAACAGGTAGCCGTCCGCATCGAGGCGGCCCAGGTCTCCGGTGCGAAACCAGCCGTCAGTGAAGGCCTGGTCTTGAACCCGATGGGCGTAGCCGTGCATGACATTCGGCCCACGCACGACGATCTCACCCACTTCACCTTGTTCCAGCAGCCGCGCGCCGCCGGTTTCCATGAGGGCCGTTTCCGTGCCCGTTGCCACACCCACGGAACCGGGCTTGCGAATCCCAGGGGGCAGAGGATTGGAAGTCATCTGGTGGGAGGCCTCGGTCATCCCATAGGCTTCGACCACCGGGACGCCGAACGTGGCCTCGAGTTCCGCCATCAGGGTGGGGGGAAGCGAAGAAGAACAAGAACGGATGAATCGCAGGCGCCCCCCGCCGATGGTTGGGCGGTTCGGTGCGGCGCGGGCCAGAATCGCCCGGTGCATGGTGGGCACGGCGGTATACCAGGTGGGCTGCAAAGCCGCCACCCAGTCGAAAAAGCGCGGGGCGTCAAAGCCGGGCGTCGCGACCACACTCGCCCCGGCCGAGAGCGAAGATAAGACCGATGCCACGAGCCCATGGATGTGGAAAAGCGGCATGATGTTCAAGCACCGATCGGAAGGAGTGAGGGCCAGCGCGTCACCGATGTGGCCGGCGGAGGCGCACAGGTTCCGATGGGTGAGGGGAACCATCTTCGGCCGCGACGTGGTTCCGGAAGTATGGAGCACCAACGCGATGTCTTCCGCCTTAGCGATGCCGGGAGGAGTGCCGGGCGTGGGGTTGACTCCCTCGAAACCGAAAAGCCCTGCCGCATCTTCCCCTTTCGGAGTAATTTCGATGACCGGAATTCCGCGCGCGTGGGCTACTTCTATGGCGGGTGAGATCACTCCGGCCTGTACCACTAATGCCCTGGCATCCAGGTCCGACAAGTAGAATTCAAATTCGGAGGACCCGTAGGCGGGATTGAGCGGAGCGGCCACCGCGCCGCACGCCATGGAAAGAAACGTCACCGCCATCTCCGGGCCGTTGGGTAGGACGATCGCCACCTTGTCGTTACGATGGACGCCCAGGGCGTTCAGGCAAGTCACAACCTCATGGACATGTACGAGCAAACGTCCGAACGTCATCGGAGCTCGCTCCGGCGCCAGGATCGCCGCTGCATCAGGTGAGAGCCGACCTCGATTCTCGATCAGATGGTAAATCGATAAAAACGTCATAATATCGAATAGGGGGTTGAATGAGAGCTAAACACACTCATCCTACTACATTAGCTCCCCAGAGGCTTTCTGGCAATAAAAAAGCTGGCGTCCAGGAAGGATATTTTGATCTTGCCTAC
The DNA here is from genome assembly GCA_003165615.1 of Acidobacteriota bacterium. The sequence continues at coordinate 16,628 of PLWR01000167.1, forward strand.
TGTCTAGAAATCCATCCGAGAACCT